>NZ_JACMNS010000171.1 GCF_014378415.1 Aquabacterium sp. | reverse complement strand
GGCAGGGGCGCAGGGATGCGCTCCTGGGCCTCAAGCTGCCCCGCCGTCACGGCATGGCGCAGGGCCTCAAGGGTCTGCGCCATGTCGTCATGGTGCTCGCCCATGCCCCTGACCACGCACAGCGCGGCGGGCTGGTTGGCGGCAAAGCGCTGGACGTCCGCAGGGGTTAATAGCCCACCAATGGCGACCACGGGGGCAGGGCTGTGAGTTATCCACCATTGCAGGTTATCGGTGCCTTGCGGCCGCCAGGGCATGTCTTTGGTGGTGGTGGCCTGAACCGGTCCGCAGGCGATGTAGCTGGGCGCGCAGCCCGCCGCGCGCGCCAGCTCCCACAGGCTGTGTGAGCTCAGGCCCAACATGATGCGGTGGCGAGCCGAGAGCAGCAACGCATGGTCATCGGCGCTCATTCGGAGCAGGTCTTCCTGCCCCAGGTGCAGGCCCAGCGGGGGCTGGCTGGCGGTGCTCAGCGCGAGTGCCTCGCGCCAGTGGTCGTTGACGAACAACTGGGCATTGAAGCGTGAGCATGCTTGAACGCTGTCGTTCAGGTGCTTGTGCAATCCTTCTGCGGGTTTGTGCCGCAATTGCAGGCAACGCCAGCCGGCTTGCAGCGCGTCGTGAATTCTGGCAGCGGTGGGCACGATCCCGTACAGCCCGTCAGCAGGCGGGGTGAACCGCTGGAACAGGCCATCGCCAGCGGGCTGCGTGAGTCGCCATGGCAAGTCCTCGCCCAGGCCCAGGCAGGGCAGGGGTGCTCCGCCGTGGGCGGGGCCGGTGGCGAAGCCCGACCCGGCCATGACTGGTCCGGGGCCTGGTCCCGCCGCGTGGCTGTGGCTCAAGGCGTGGTGCGTCAGCATCTTGGCCAGCACCACCGCATCGGCTTCGACATGGCCCAGGGCCAGTGCGGCCGCCACACCGCTGGCGAACGTGCAGCCCGTGCCATGCGTGTGGAAGGTGTCGACCCGGGGCGCCGTCAACCAGCCGCTGGCGTGCGGGGTCAGCAGCCAATCGAGCGCATGGGCTGTCGTTGATGTGCACCAGGCCGAGGCGCCATCGCCACCCGTGATGACGACACCACGTGCGCCCATCTGTTGAAGCTGGCGGGCCATCTCGGGCAACAAGCCCTGGTCCAGGGCATGGCTGGCTTGAGGCCAGGCCAGCAAACGCGCCGCTTCCAGGCGATTGGGTGTGATCACCGTGGCCCGGGGGATCAACAGCTTGCGGTAGGCGCCCAGCACGGCCGGATCGGCAAAGGCGGCACCGCCCGCCGAGGCACCCAGCACCGGATCGATGACCAAGGCCAGTTGCCGATGCGGGTCTTCGCCAGTTGGTGTGGCCGCCCGAAAATGATCGACCCAGCGTGCCACGGCTTTGATGGCGGCCACGCTGCCCAGCAGGCCTGTCTTGATGGCGCGTGGCGGCAGGTCCAGCGCCAGCGCGGCGAGTTGGGCCTCCAGGGTGCTCGCATCGATGGGGACCACGGCCTGCACGCCTTGTGAGTTCTGCGCCGTCACGGCCGCGACCACCGGGCACAGGTGCACGCCCATGGCATCGGCCGCGCGCTGGTCGGCACTCAGGCCGGCGCCGCCGCCGCTGTCGTGGCCGGCGATGCTCCAGAGGATGGGAAGGCGGCTCGTTGCTGTCATCACAAGAGCACGAAGGGTTGGCCGCCCACGGGCGTGGTGGCCACGGCCACGTCGCTGTAGGGCATCAGTCCGGCCTCAAAACCGATGCGCCCGGCCTGCACCGCGTGGCCAAACGCCGTGGCCATGCGCACCGGGTGGCCCGACTGCGACACGGCCGAGTTCAGCAGAACGGCGTCCATGCCCAGCTCCATGGCGGCCGTGGCGTGTGAGGGGGCCCCCAAGCCCGCATCAACGATCAAGGTGGTGTGGGGCAGGCGCGCGCGCAAGGTCCGCAAGGCCCAGGGATTGAGCAGGCCCAGGCCCGAGCCGATGGGGGCGCCCCAGGGCATCAGCACCTTGCAGCCGGCATCGACCAGGCGCTGGCAGGTGACCAAATCGTCGGTGCAATAGGGCAGCACCTCGAAGCCATCGCTGACCAGTTGGCGGGCGGCATCGACCAGCTCAAACGGGTCGGGCTGCAAGGTCTGTTCGTCGCCCACCACTTCAAGCTTGATCCAATGGGTGCCGAGCAGTTCGCGGGCCATGTGGGCCAGGGTGATGGCCTCGCGGGCGCTGCGGCAACCGGCGGTGTTGGGCAGCAGGTGGGCGCCTTGCTCGCGGGCGGTGGTGCGGATGATGTCGACGAAGCCGTTGTCGCCGCCACCGGGCACGGCCAGCGTGCGCTTGAGGCCCAGGGTCAGCACCTGGCTGCCGCTGGCGATGATGGCCTCGCGCAAGACTTGGGGTGAGGGGTAGCCGGCGGTGCCGAGCAGGAAGCGGCTGGTCAGCAGTGTGTCGCCGATGTGCCATGCCTCATGGCCAAAGCGTGGGGTTTGCATCTTTAACCTCCTGTGATGGCACTGAAGCACAGCACGGCGTCGCCATTGTGCAAGGTGTGTTGAGCGCGTTGGCTGCGCGCCACGAACTCGCCATTGACGGCGGTGGCCACGGCGGTGTCGTCCAGGCCTCTGGCCTGGTGCAGGTGGGCCAGCAGATCGGCCACGGTGCTGCCCAGGGGCAACTGTTGGGCGCCCTGGTCGGTGTGAACGGTGATGAAGCTCATGTCAGCAGTCCAATCTGGCCCAGGGCCTCGTCCACCAGCGATGGCGCCAGCAGCCAGCCGTGGCGGTACAGGCCGTTGATGCGCACCAGGCCGGGCTCGACATGGCATTGCGGCCGGTGGTCGGGCAGGGCGGGGCGCAGGTTGGTGTCCATGCGCAGGATGCGGCTTTCGGCCAGGGCGGGCAGCACGCTGTGGGCGGCGGCCATCAACTCGACCGCGCTGCGCAGCGACATGGGCGAGCGGTCTTCGGTCTCGATCTCGCTGGCGCCCACCAGCACCACATCGTCTGGGCGGGGCACCACGTAGACGCGGTGACGCGGGTGCAGCAAGCGCACCGGGCGATTCAGGCCCAGGCCGGGCGCGTGCAGCCAGACCATCTCGCCGCGCACACCGCGCACCGCGCAACTGGCCTTGGCGCCCACGCCACGCAGGTCAAACACCCAGTCGTAGGGGCGGCCATCCAATTGGCCAGGCTGAATGTGTTGCACGGCTTGCGCCCAGTGCCACTGCACAGCGGGCGCGTCGTCGTGCAGGCGCAGCAAGGTGCGCACGGTGTCGATGTGGGCCTCGCCCGCCAGCAGCCAGGCGTGCAATCGGCCCAAGGTGCCGTGCAGCGAGGGCTCAAGCTGGGCGAGGGCCGCCGCATCCAGCGCCTGGGGTTGCGCCTCAGCGCTCGGTTCAGAGCCATCCACCAGGCGGGCCAGCACCCTGCGTGCCGCGCCCTGGTCGCTGCCATGGGCCACCAACAAGCTGCCTTGCCGTACAAAAAGCTTGGGGACGCCGGGGCTGGCCTGGCTCAGTCGGTCGGTGATCTCTTGCCAGCGTTCAATCGACTGCCAGCCGCGGTGGGCCACATCGGCCTCGGCGGTTTCGCGTTCGGCCATCGGGCTGAGCATGCCCGCCGCCGTGAAGCCTGCCGCGCCCCGCCCGTCAAAGCGGGGTTCGGGGCCAGCAGCCGGGTCGAAGACGCTGACGCGGTGGCCCGCGTGCGCCAGCGTCCAAGCCACCAGGCGGCCCAGCAAGCCCGCGCCCGCGATGCCGATGTTCATGCTTTGCATGGCGCTCGCGCTCGCTCAGGCCCGCGGGGCTTCCGATTTGATCGGGATGTACAGCTCACCGCCCACCTGCTTGAACTCGGCGGACTTCTCGGCCATGCCTCGGGCGATGGCACCACCGGCGCCCAGGCCCTGCTGCGCCGCGAACTCGCGCACCTCTTGCGTGATCTTCATCGAGCAAAACTTGGGGCCGCACATTGAGCAGAAGTGCGCCACCTTGGAGGCATCCTTGGGCAGCGTCTCGTCATGGAAATCACGCGCGGTCTCCGGGTCCAGGCCCAGGTTGAACTGGTCTTGCCAGCGAAAGTCAAAGCGCGCTTGCGACAGCGCATCGTCACGCGCCCGCGAGCCCGGATGCCCCTTGGCCACGTCGGCCGCGTGCGCCGCGATCTTGTAGGCGATCAGGCCTTGCTTGACGTCGTCGCGGTTGGGCAAGCCCAGGTGCTCTTTGGGCGTGACGTAGCAGAGCATGGCCGTGCCCATCCAGCCGATCATCGCGGCGCCGATGGCCGAGGCGATGTGGTCATAGCCCGGCGCGATGTCAATGGTCAGTGGGCCCAGGGTATAGAAGGGCGCCTCGTGGCAGGTTTTGAGCTGCTCGTCCATGTTGGCCTGGATCAGGTGCATGGGCACGTGGCCGGGGCCTTCGATCATGGTCTGCACATCGTGCTTCCAGGCGATCTGCGTCAACTCGCCCAGCGTGCGCAACTCGGCGAATTGCGCTTCGTCATTGGCATCGCTCAGCGATCCCGGGCGCAGGCCATCGCCCAGCGAGAAGCTCACGTCATACGCTTTCATGATCTCGCAGATCTCTTCGAAGTGCGTGTGCAAAAAGTTCTCTTTGTGATGCGAGATGCACCACTTGGCCAGGATCGAGCCGCCACGCGAGACGATGCCGGTGCGTCGTCCGGCCGTCAGATGGATGAACGCCAGCCTCACGCCCGCATGGATGGTGAAGTAGTCCACGCCCTGTTCGGCCTGCTCGATCAGTGTGTCGCGGTAGATGGCCCAGCTCAGGTCTTCGGCCACGCCGCCCACCTTCTCCAGCGCCTGGTAAATCGGCACGGTGCCAATCGGCACGGGGCTGTTGCGCACGATCCAGTCGCGCGTGGTGTGGATGTGCTTGCCGGTGGACAAATCCATCACGTTGTCGGCGCCCCAGCGGATCGCCCACACCAGCTTTTCAACCTCTTCTTCAATCGACGACGTGACCGCCGAGTTGCCGATGTTGGCGTTGATCTTGACCAGGAAGTTGCGGCCAATGGCCATCGGCTCCAGCTCGGTGTGGTTGATGTTGGCGGGGATGATGGCCCGACCACGCGCCACCTCGGAGCGCACGAACTCGGGCGTGATCTCGCGCGGGATCAGGGCGCCCATCGGGTTGCCGCGCAGGCGCGTTTCGCGTTCGGCGTCTTGCTGGTAAGCGGTGCGCCAATCACCCACGCCATCGGCCATCTCCAGCCGGCGCTGGTTCTCGCGGATGGCCACGTATTCCATCTCGGGCGTGATGATGCCCCGACGCGCATAGTGCATTTGCGTGACGTTGAGGCCTGACTTGGCGCGGCGCGGCGTGCGTTGCAGCGCGCTGGCGGCGGCACGCAGGGCGGCCATGCGTTCATCATGGCGCTCGTCGGGCTTGAGGCCGTCGTCCACGGCCTGGATGCTGCGGCCTGGGTAGGATTCGGTGTCGCCACGGGCCAGGATGGCGGCCTCGCGCACGGGCGGCAGGCCGCGCGTCACGTCGATCTCCACCGTGGGGTCGGAGTAAGGGCCGGAGCAGTCGTACAAAGTGACCGCTTCGCCGTTGGTCAGCGAGACCTCTCGCATGGGCACGCGCACGCCGGGCTGGCTGCCTTCCACGTAGATCTTGCGGGACGCGGGCAGGGGTTCGCGCGTCAGGCGAGCGAGTTCGCTCAGGGTGGCCAGGGCGACAGCAGGATCGGGTGCGTTCATGGGCGGTTTCCTCGGGTGGCAGTGGTGAATCACATGCTCCGAGGGGTGCCTGGGCGAGACGGAATGATGTCGTCAGCCGGGACCGTGCCATTGGCAGGAGGAGGTCCCCATCAGGTACAGCTCTTCTTTCGCCGGTATGAGCCGGATCAAGTTCAGCGGGTTCGGTCGTTGACCATCTCAGCGCAACACGATGAACAAGGATTCATCGCGAGGCACACCCCGGAGCAGTGGCCAGTGTAATGCCAAGTTGGCCTGTTGGGGGCTACTGGGCCAGGGTCGCGGTGGTGGCGGTGGTCAGGTTGCCGGCGGGTTTAACTTGGGCAGGGCTGCCTTCGCGGTCAAACACCAGGTGCCACACCTTCGCGACCAGCGAGGGGCTGGCGGCGGACGAGGCTTCTGTCGTGGTCGGTCCCAGGAGGACAAACGCCAGAGCCAGTGGTGCGATGGCAAACAAGGGACGCATAGATTGGTAGAAAACCTGATATGAAGTTATTGAGGCCAAGTGTAGGTCTCAATTTGTCATCCTGTCACCCCCATTGCAAGGGGTGCGCACCCCTAAGGCGGGGGGGTGTCATGGGGCCACCGTGGTTATTGGCGTGGCCGCACGATCTTGATGCGGTGGTCTCGCTGGGGCGCGGCGCCCGACGAGCCACATTGCTGGCAGGCACCATTGGCTTGGCCGCAGGCTGCTTTGGCCGCAGCGGGGGTGGTTTTCAGGCCCAACAAGCTGGCCAAGGTGGGCCACCAGCGCCGGCCCAGGTAGGCCGCCGCCGTGAGCACGATGCCGAGGGCCACCAAGTCTTGCCAAATCGCGCTGCCATGCATGCTCACGCCCCCCAGGCCAGGGCCAGGCGGTAGACCACCCAGCAGGCCGCATAGGCCAAGATGAACAGGTAGGCCGTCATGGCCAGGGGCACGGCCCAGCCATTGGTTTCACGCTTGACCACGATCATGGTGGACAGGCATTGCGGGGCGAACACGTACCAGGTCATCAGCGACAAGGCGGTGGGCAGGGACCACGCTTGCCCGATCACGGTGGTCAAGGCGCCGGTCAGGGCATCTCCGGTCTGTGACATGGCGTACACGGTGCCCAAGGCACTGACCGCCACTTCGCGCGCAGCCAGGCCGGGCACCAGCGCAATGCAGATCTGCCAGTTGAAACCAATCGGCTCAAAAATCACCTGCAGCGCGCGACCGGCCATGCCCGCCAGGCTGTACTCGATGGCCGGGCCGGTGGCATCCAGCGGCGGGGCCGGGTAGGTCGACAAAAACCACAGGATGACCATCAAGGCCAGGATGATGGTGCCCACGCGCGTGACGAAAATCTGCGCGCGCTCCCACAAGCCCAGCGCCAGGTTGCGCAGGTGCGGCCAGTGGTAGTCGGGCAGCTCCATCAGCAAGGGCTGCGCGTGCGACTGGCGCATGAACAGCTTGAGCACCAGCGCCACGATCAGGCCCGCCAGGATGCCGGCCGCGTACAAGGCGAACAGCACCAGGCCCTGCAGGTTGAAGATGCCGCCCACCGTTTGGCTGGGGATGAAGGCGGCGATCAGCAGCGCGTACACCGGCAGGCGGGCCGAGCAGGTCATCAGCGGCGCGATCAGGATGGTCACCAGGCGGTCGCGCGGATTGGCGATGGTGCGCGTGGCCATGATGCCGGGGATGGCGCAGGCAAAGCTGGACAGCAGCGGGATGAAGGCGCGGCCCGACAGGCCGACGCTGCCCATGACCCGGTCCAGCAAAAAGGCAGCGCGGGGCAGGTAGCCGGAATCTTCCAGGGCCAGGATGAAGAAGAACAGGATCAGGATCTGCGGCAGGAAGACCAGCACGCTGCCCGTGCCGCTGATGATGCCGTCCACCAGCAGGCCGCGCAGCATGCCTTCGCCCATGTGGGCGCCCACCCATTGACCAAACGCGCCCATGCCGGTGTCGATGAATTCCATGGGCGCGGCCGCCCAGCTGAACACGGCCTGGAAGACCAGGAACATCAGCACGGCCAGGATCGCGGGGCCCAGCACGGGGTGCAAGGCGTATTGATCGATTCGGGCGGTGAGGCTGGGGCCAGAGGCGGGCATCACCACGCACCGCGTCAGCAACTCGCTCACGCGCTGGTGGGTGGCTTCTACCGGGATGGCGGCAATGCGGTCGACGCGGCGAATGGCGGGTTGGCTGGAAAGTTTGGTCCAGTCCAGGCGGTCCAGCTGCGCCAGCAAGGCTTGCTCGCCACCGGCCTTCACGGCCACGGCTTCGATCACGGGCACGCCCAACTCGTCTTGCAGTCGGGTCACATCAATGTGGATGCCGCGTTTGCGGGCCAGGTCCATCATGTTGACGACCAGCACCATGGGCGCATCAAGAGATTGCAGCTCCAGCACCATGCGCAGGTTTAAGCGCAGATTGGTGGCATCCACCACGCAGACCAGGCCCACGGGGCTGGCTTCGCCGGGGCGCGTGCCTGCGATCACGTCGCGGGTGATGGTCTCGTCGGGCGTGGTGGGCAGCAGGCTGTAGGCGCCGGGCAGGTCAAGCACGCGCCAGGCCTGGCCGGCGGGCGACACGAACTGGCCTTCCTTGCGCTCCACCGTCACGCCGGCGTAGTTACCGACCTTTTGGCGGGCCCCCGTTAGGCGGTTGAACAACGCGGTTTTGCCGCAATTGGGGTTGCCCACCAGGGCAATCAGCGGGGCGGTCAAGGGGGAAGTGGGGACAGGCGCTAAGGCCGCATCAGACATGACGGGAACTGCCGGTTCGCAAGGGTCAGGCGTGGACCACTTCGATCATGGAGGATTCGAGGGTGCGCATGGCGAAGGTGCTGGTGCCCACGCGCACGGCCAGTGGGCCGCTGCCAGCGAACATGCGGCGCAGCACCTCAACCCGCTCTCCGGGGACGAAGCCCAACTCCATGAGGCGGCGTTTAAGGGCCGCGCCGTCTTTGGTGGCGGTGCGGATGCTTCGGATGGTGGCCACCACACGCACAGGCAGCGTGTCCAGGGTGATGGACGAAGAAGCGGTGGCGTGAGCAGATTTCATCCACCCATTCTAAATTCAAATGCGAACGATTCGCAACTTGTTTCTGTCACACGGCTTGAGGCAGGTCAAACATGGCATGACATCAGCGACGCTTGGTCTTCGCGCGGCACCACGTGATCGATTTCGGATGGGCGCCCTGGCCGCGCACGGGGTTCGCCGCAGTGGCATCGGTGCGCAAAAGCGGGGCTCTTGGTGTCATCTTGGTCGATCGGCGGGGCGCGGTGTGAAGTTAACGTGCAGGCCTCGCCCAGATCATCAGGGCACGGTGTGCCACCGAAAAACCACAAATCGACGCCGTCCAGGTCATGGGGATTCGAGTTCATGGGGTCCTCCCTGTGATGGCAGCGCCACCCTGAAACCGTTCAAAGACTTTTTCAGAATGGCGCCACATTTCTAAATCAAGGGCGAACAGCGATTTCGTTCTTGACCGACTTCACGCCCTTGACATCGCGGGCGATGGCGGCGGCCGAGTCCTTCTCGTTCTGGCTCTTGGCAAAGCCCGACAGCATCACGGTGCCGTTCAAGGTTTCGACATGGATGGCGGCTGCGTCTACCGACTTGGCGTCCACGAACTTGGCCTTGATCTTGGTGGTGACGGCAGCGTCATCGACGTATTCACCCACGGTGGATTGATCGCGCGTCACGGCGCAGCCGGAAATGATGATCATTGACGAGGCGGCCAGGGCCAGAACAGCGGCGGTGCGTTTGTTGAAAAACATGGAAATTCTCCTTTTAGGGGCGGGAAACAAGGGTGAAATCGGCTTGGCTTATTTCTTGATCGCGCCGATGCCCAGCAAAGCCAGGCCAACCACGACGATGAACAGCACAAGGAACAGCACGAACAAAAACTTGGCAATGCCTGCTGCACCGGCGGCGATGCCGGTGAAGCCGAACAGGCCGGCCACCAGAGCAATCACCGCAAAAATCAGTGCCCACTTCAGCATGAACATCTCCAGGAAATTGAGGTCTGTCGATGTAGAAACTTTAGGTTTCCACGGTCGATGCAGCCATCAGCGTTCCGCGCATTCCCCTGTAGGACGGCGCCCCGTGACACTGTCGTCGAATGAGTTGCTCAGGCAACCAAAGGCACGGTGGCACCGATGCGCGTGCCCTGTCCGGGCGATGACTCCAGGACCAGCTCACCGCCTTCGGCCTCGACGCGGTAACGCATGCCGAGCAGGCCGTGCGCCGAGCTGGGTTGTTGCGAAGGATCAAAGCCCACACCGTCGTCTTTCACGGCAATGCAGGCCTGGCCATCAAGGGCGTTCAGGTCCACCGTGACGGTTTTGGCCTTGGCGTATTTGGCGATGTTGGTGAAGGCCTCTTGCACCAGGCGGTACACGGTCAGCGCGGCCGAGGGGCTCAGGCTGACGGCATTAAGGTGGCAGTCAACCAGCAGGCCCGAGCGCGTGGCGAACTCGCGCGACTGAATCTCCAGCGCAGCCACCAGGCCCAGTGTGCTCAATGAAGAAGGGCACAGGTCTTCAACAATGCGGCGCTTGAGCGCGATCACCTCGTTGAGGTTGTCGTTGAGGTGGGCCAGGCGCTCAGCCAACTCGGGCGTGAGTGTGCCCAGGCGCGACTTGATGCGGGCGGCATCCAGCTTGGCGGCGGTGAGCAAAGCGCCCAGTTCATCGTGCAGTTCGCGGGCCAGGCGGCCACGCTCGTCTTCGCGGATAGTTTGCAGGTAGCGGGTCAGGTCGGTGAGGTGTGTGGTGCGCCGCTTGACCTCGAACTCCAGCTGGTCGCGCTCGGCCTGGACGGCCTGGCTTTGGGCCAGGCGTTGAGCGTTGAGCGCGTTGGTCTGCGCCAGGAACATGGTCAGGGCCAGGAAGCTGATGGCGGTCATGGCGGCCACGCCGATGCGGTTGAGCATCAGGGTGTTGTGCACGTCCGCGTGGGCGGTCGTGACCTTGCTGGTTTCACCCTTCAGCAACTCCGTGGCCACGGCACGCACCGACTCCATGTCCTGCTGGCCGATGTTGGACAGGACCATGGCGCGCCAGGCTTCATCTTTGCCCTCGTCGTGCAGGCGGATGGTGATGGCCACCTCGCCCAGCTTGCGCTGCGTCAGGATCTGCAACTCCTGGGCGCTTTTTTGATGGGCCGTGTCTTTGGCGTAGTACTGGACGAGCCATTTGAGGGCGTCATTGCTGTCGTCGATGGCACCGTTCAAAGGCGCCAGGTACTCTTTGCGGTTGGTCAGCAAATAGCCGCGCTGGCTGGTTTCGGCATCGACCAGGCGGCGCAGCAAGGTGTTGATCTGTGAGCGCGCCTGGGCCATCATGCCCATGTCATCCATGGAGTCCGTGGCCTGCCAGTACGAGGTCTCGCTGATGAAGAGCATGGCCAGCGCCGCCAATGCCGCCAACGGAAAGGCGTAGGCACTGCGTTTGATCTGTGTCAGGCTTATCATCGTCATCATCCTACTTCCAACTGATCGAACGTCGACCATGATTCGAATTGCCATCATTGACGACCACGCCATCGTGCGCGCCGGACTGCGTCAGTTTTTCTCCGACCAGGTGGACCTGAAGGTCACGGGTGAAGCCTCCAACGGCCGAGAGGCCCTGGAGCTGGTGCGGGCTGGTGACGTGGACGTGCTGGTGATGGACCTGTCCATGCCCGATCAAAGCGGCGTCGATGCGCTGGCGGCCATCCGGGCCCGTGCCCCTGACTTGCCGGTGTTGATCCTGAGCGGTTTCCCTGAAGAACATTACGCCTTGACCTTGCTGCGCCAGGGCGCCAGCGGTTACCTCAACAAAGAGTGCGACCCTGAAGAAATCGTCAAGGCCATCCGCACCGTGTTCCGTGGCCGTAAATACATCACCGCCGGCGTGGCTGAAATGCTGGCCGATGGCCTGGGCGGTGATCCTGACAAGTCCTTGCACGAGCAACTGTCCGAGCGCGAGTTCCAGGTGTTTCTGCGGCTGGCCAAGGGCGAGACCATTGGCCACATGGCCGACAGCATGTCCCTGAGCGTCAAGACCGTGAGCACCTACCGCTCGCGTGTGATGGAAAAAATGAACCTGGCTTCGAACAGCGACCTGACCTATTACGCGCTCAAGAACGGCTTGATTCAGTGAGCGTCGGGGCTGCTGGCGCTGTGGTCATGGTTGACCAGCGCCACGCAGTAATCGATCAGGCTGTCGATCTCGTTTGATTTGTCGAAGACCTGGTCGGCGCCCAACTCCAGGCAGCGTCGGCGCATGTCGGGCGTGGCGTAGTTGCTGAGCACAACGTGCTTTCGCGCTGAAGGCGCCGGGTGGGTTTTTTGCAGCACGCCCAGCCCTGATCCCCGTTTGATGAAGATGTCGACGATGACCAGGTCGCAAACGTTGTTGCCGTCATTCAGCCAGGCCACCGCATTGGCTTCGTCTTCGGCCGTGCCCACCACCTGCAAGGACACCATCTCTTCCAGCGTCGCGATGAGGTTCTCGCGAATCACCGGGCTGTCCTCAACGATGAAGGCTTTCAGGGGTGTCATTGACTGCTCAGTCTGTGTGGCGGTGTGTGAATGTCTCAATGAATTATCGCCGCAGCCTGTGGGCGGCGCCATTGGAAGATCTCCTAGCTGTTTGTAGGAACTCACCTACAGTTTCTTGCGTAGGACAAAAACTACGAGCGCTTGCGGCACCGTCTGGTTGGGGGAAGGCGGCGGTTTTTGGACACTGGAGTTCAGCCTGTCGGCAACGATGGGTCGATAACTTAACTACTCGCAAGGAACTCACCATGTCTAAAACCACCACCATCCAAGCCGCTGTCCTGGCCCTTTGCCTGAGCGCCGTGTCGTATGCGAATGCAGCCGGCACGATCACCAAGGCCGACTACCGTGTCGGCAAGGACGCCGCCACCGCCACCTACAAGGCCGACAAGGAAGCCTGTGACAAGATGACCGCCAACGCCAAGGATATCTGCGTGGCCGAAGCCAAGGGCAAAGAAAAGGTCACCAAGGCCGAGCTGGAATACCACTACACGGGCAAGGCTGGCGACCGCAAGCACCTGGCCGATGTGAAGGCCGAAACGGCTTATGACGTCGCCAAGGAAAAGTGCGATGACAAGACCGGCAACGACAAGGACGTCTGCGTGAAAGAAGCCAAGGCCATGGAAACCAAGGCCAAGGCCGAAGCCAAGCTGAACAAGGAAGTGGGCGATGCTTCTAAGGAAGCCGTTGAAGACAAGATGGGCGCCGACTACAAGGTGGCCAAGGAAAAGTGCGATGCCCTGTCGGGCGATGCCAAGTCAAGCTGCATGGACAGCGCCAAGATGCACTACAAGAAGTAAGGCAAGCGGCTCCTTCGGGGGCCTGTGGTCTGGCAAAGCAAAGAGCTTGCATCCGTTAAAAGATGCAGGCTCTTTGCTTGGGTCGGTGCGCTTGAAACGTCAGGGTTGTTGACGGGGGGTGGACAGTTGGTGCATCCAGGTGATGACGCTGTTGGCCAGCGTGCCCACAAAGGGCTGTTTGGCCAGGCCCAACACCGATTGCGAGACCACGCCTTTGATCAGCAAGGATTTGACCAAGCCACGGCCGGGCCGGAACCAGACCAGTGAGCCACCGATGGCGGCGGCCACCAGCACCAGGCCGAGCGGATGTTTTTTGGCCAGGGGCTGAAGGGCCTCTCGAACCAGACCGCTGGCCAGGTGGGTGGCGGGACGCCAGGGGTGGCTTTCCCACCAGCCCTGCAGGGCGTTGAAGGTTGAGGACAGGATGGGGTGTTCGCGCAGTTCTCGCATCCAGGCCTGCAGTTGCTCAGGCAGCGCGGGGCCTGACGATTCGCCTTCTTCGTCGGGGGCCTCATCGGGGGGCGTCAGCCAAAGACGGATGCGTTCGCGGGACTGTTGCAGGCGAATTTCGGCGGGAAGGGGTGAACGTGTTGGCTTGCTCATGACGAGGTCGCTTGCTTGAGCATGGCCACGTCGGCGGCGATTTGCTGGCGCAAGGCCTGGAAGCCGGGCGTGCGCTCTTCTTGTTTCATGATCACGGCGATGGCGGCGCACAGTGCGGCCATGCCCAAGGGCACCAGCCACAGAGCCCAGGGCAACTGCAACTGCTGCAATTGGGCGCTGGGCGTGATGAGCCAAAGCATGAGCCCAACGCCAACCAGGATCAAGGTCACGGTGGCCAGCAAAGCCAGCACCGCGAACGTGACCCAATGGCGTTTGAACTGCCCCTGGAAGCTGCCCATTTCTTCACCCAACAACTCTGCGTACGACTGCAAGTGCTCGCTCAGCAGCTCGGGCTCGGTGGCCATCAGTTGAAGCAGTGGACGCATCATGTGGCAGCTCCCTGGGGCAAGGTTCTTCGGTGTTAGGTGCGGTCGCGGTTGCGGCTCACCAGCTTGGCGATGGCGAACAGCGCGGCACCAGCGGCTGCGGCGATCAGCACCGACTTGACGGGCTCTTCCTTGATGTAGCTGACGGTGGAGTTGGCCGCGTTGGTGGCTTGCAGGCGCGCGCGCTTGGAGCCTTCGCGCACGGCGTCAACTGTCTTGCGGCCAAGGGCTTCGGCTTGGGCACTCAAGCGGCCGATGAGCGGGGCGGCTTGGTCGCTGGCTTCATGCACCCTGTCCGCCAGGTTGTCGAGCGCATTGTTGGCCGCGCGCTGCGTGGACTTGATGGCTCCGTCAGCGGTTTGGGTGGCGTTATCGGCCGCTTCCGAGGCGGTTTGTTGGAAGGACTTGATGGGGGTATTCATGGAATTTCCTTTCGAGGGTGATTAACAGCAATGCAAGTGAAACCGACGGGGGTCAGGTTTTCTTGATCAGGCTGACGAGAAAACTGGCCACGGCCAGCACGGCAAAAACCACAAACAGCAATTTGGCGATCCCTGCGGCGCTGGCGGCAATGCCCCCAAAACCAAACAGGGCCGCGATGATCGCGATCACGAAAAAGACAACGGCGTAGTGCAGCATGAGGTGCTCCTGGTTGTGCAGCGTTGCAGGGCTGCATTCAAAAAGAGATCAGGACTTCTTGTCGATCTTCAATTGGTTGTCCACAGCGATGACGCCGGTGACGGCGGAGGCCATGGTGGTGGCGCGGGCGCGAGCCAAGTCATTGGGTGCGGTGCCGCTCAGGCGGACATGGCCATTGCTGGTGTCCACATCAATCTTGATGGCGCTGAGCGCGGGGTCGGTCGCCAACTGCGCATTCACGCGGGTGGTGATGGAGGCGTCGCGCAGTGCGTCGGAGGTGTCCTGCTTGGCTTGTGCCGCATTCACTTTGGCTTCGGCACTGAGCTGCTCGGTTTGATGTTCGGTGCTGGCAATGACGCTGTCAAGCTTCTGGCCTGCCGTCTCTGTTGTGGGGGTCTTGCTGTCGCAGGCGGCCAGGGCCAACAGGGCGGCGGTCAGCGGTGCCATCAGAAAAAGGCGGTGGTTCATGGTGTGGTCCTTCCGAGTTCAATGGGACAAAGGGTTTGACGACTCAAGGTGTCAACCGGTGACCTCAGAATAGGCGGGAGCTCGTTGAGTCGGCATCAGTCAACGCCACGGTGTGTTGTCAGACAACGCCGACAGGCCGGGTATTCAAACGGGAATAACCTGTCGGGCACCTTCCTTACTTCACCTTCTCGGGACTCCCACATGTTGCTCAAAGACAAGACTGCCTTCATCACCGGATCGGCCAGCGGCATCGGCAAGGAGATCGCCATTCTGTTTGCCAAGGAAGGCGCCAGTATCGTGATCGCGGACATGAACAAGGCGGCGGCCGATGCGGTGGCCGCCGAGCTGGTGGCCAGCGGCGCACAGGCCATCGGCGTGGCCGTGGATGTGACGCAAGAAGACCAGGTCAACCAGGCCGTGCAAGCCACGGTGGACCGTTTTGGCTCGGTCGACATCCTGGTGAGCAATGCCGGCGTGCAGATCGTGCACCCGCTCGAGGAGTTTGAATTTGCCGATTGGAAGAAGATGCTGGCCATTCACCTGGATGGTGCCTTCCTGACCACCAAGGCTTGCTTGAAGCACATGTATGCCGCCGGTCGGGGTGGCTCGGTCATCTACATGGGCTCGGTGCACTCCAAAGAGGCCTCGCTGTTGAAGGCGCCCTACGTGACGGCCAAGCACGGCCTGATCGGCCTGGCCAAGGTGGTGGCCAAGGAGGGTGCCAAGCACCAGGTGCGCGCCAACGTGATCTGCCCCGGCTTTGTGCGCACGCCTTTGGTGGACAAGCAGATCCCTGAGCAGGCCAAGACCTTGGGCATCAGCGAGGACGAAGTCATCAAGAACGTCATGCTGAAAGAGACCGTGGATGGCGAGTTCACCACCACCCAGGACGTGGCCCAGGTGGCACTGATGTTCGCGTCCTTCCCGACCAATGCGCTGACCGGTCAGTCATTGGTGGTCAGCCATGGTTGGTTCATGCAGTGATGACGATGCCTGCGGATGCCGCCTGAGCAAAGTCGGCGTCCGCTGACACGGATATCGGCATCGTCCTACAGGGTTCTAGGGCATGCCCGACAGATCGGGCCTGCCCCTTTCGACACAATCACTTCAAATGTTTCATATGTCCCCCGAGTTTTTAGTGTTGAAAGGAATGATCATGAATCGCAAATTGATGGTGGCTGCACTGGTGGTGTGTGCCGCGTTTGGTATCTCAAACAGTGCGCGTGCGCAAAGTTTGCCGTCGATCACGGTGCCGCCCGCCTCCACCAACACGCCTTACCTGCTCGATTCGCAACGCATGATCGTGCGCAATTCGACGGGCCAGTGCTGGCGCACGGGCTACTGGACGGCCGAGTTGGCCCAGAACACCCCGGTGGTGGGCAGCGACTTCCCTGCCGGTTGCATTTGCGACAAGGACCTGATGCCCAAGGCGGTTTGTGAGCCTAAGCCTGTCGCGGTCGTGACCCCGCCGCCTGAGCCCATGGCCCCGCCCCCAGCCCCCATGGCCACGTCGCAAAAGGTGACGATCCCGGCTGATGCGCTGTTCCAGTTCGACAAGTCGTCTTTGTCGACGTCGGGCAAGGACAAGCTCACCGACTTTGCCGGCAAGGTTAAGACGCTGAACTTGGAAGCCGTGGTGGCCGTGGGTCACACCGACCGCATTGGCTCCGAGGCCTACAACCAGAAGCTGTCCGAGCGCCGTGCACAGTCCGTCAAGGACTTCCTGGTGGGCCAGGGCGTGCCGGCTGACCGCGTCTACATCGAAGGCCGTGGCAAAAGCCAGCCTGTGACGGGCACCGATTGCCAGGGCAAGGACAACGGCAAGAACAAGAAGCTGGTTGAGTGCCTCGCACCGGATCGCCGCGTGATCATCGAAGCCGTGGGTTCGCCCCGCTGATCGGCATCGCTGTTTGAGGTTTGAGACATGACCCGGCCGGGGCAACCTGGTCGGGTTTTTTTGCTGGTGCCAAGTCACAATGCAGCATCGGACGAGGAGTAAGCACCATGGGAATCACATTGACATTGACAGGCCACCAATCCGATTTTGGCGGTGGTTTTGTGGTGCGCCGCCTGTTGCCGGCGGCGGCGCGTCAGTCGGTCGGGCCGTTCATTTTCTTTGACCACTTCGGGCCCGTGGTGCAAGCGCCCAGCATGAGCAGCGATGTGCGGCCGCACCCGCACATTGGGCTGGCCACGGTGACCTACCTGTACGAGGGCGCGATGATGCACCGCGACAACCTGGGCACGGTGCAGCGCATCGAGCCGGGCGCCATCAACTGGATGAGCGCGGGGCGCGGCATCGTGCATTCGGAGCGCACGCCCGATGACTTGAAGCACGCGGACCGCCACACGCATGGCCTGCAGTTGTGGGTGGCGCTGCCGCCAGCGCATGAGGAGTCGGCGCCCACGTTTGCGCACACGCCGGCGGACCAGATCCCCGAAGTGAATGAGCCAGGCGCCACCATCCGGGTGCTGGTGGGTTCGGCCTGGGGCGTGACCTCGCCGGTGCAGCCCTTGTCGCCCACCTTGTACCTGGACATCAAGCTGGCGGCCGGGCAAAGCCTGACCTTGCCCAAGCTGGCGGACGAAGCGGCCCTGTACGCCGTGGACCAGGCCTTGACCCTGGATGGCGAGGCCGTGGCGGCGCACACCATGGTGGTGCTAGACGACGGAGGCGTCTTGACCAATGGCGCCAGCACCGAGGCGCGCCTGGTGATCATCGGCGGGGCGGCTTTGGATGGGCACCGCTTGATGTGGTGGAACTTCGTGTCCAGCCAGAAAGAGCGCATCGCGCAGGCCGCCCAGGATTGGGAGAACGGGCTGTTCAAGAGCGTGCCGGGCGATGACCAGGAGCGCATTGACCTGCCGGCCAAGCGGCCGTATTGATCATTCGCGCTAGCAGGCGTAAGACGCCGAGAAGCAGGGATCGTCCGGGGCTTGGCACTGCACGCCATCGGCCGTGTCGGTCAACTGCACTTCAGAGCCGTGGAGTTCGAGGGGCCAGTCCATCACCAGCTCAAGGGGTTGACGCGGTAGAAATCGCACAGCTCACGGTAGAGGGTGGGGTGCAGTTCGGCCAAGGGCCCCGGGCGCTCGAAGAAGGTCTCGGAGGCCACGGCGAAGAACTCGGCCGGGTTGGTGGCGCCATAGTGGTCGAACAGCGAGGCTTCGCCATGATCGGCCTGGTCTTGCAACTCGTCAAAGGCGTCGTGCATGACCCGTGACCAGCGCCGATAGCGTTCCGGGCCGGGCAGGTTGGGGGCGCCATTGGCCGCGCCCGTTTCCTGATCAAGCTGGTGCGCAAATTCGTGGATGACCACGTTGTTCGCATCGTCCGGGATGGCCGCGCCTTCGACCGTGTCCTGCCAGGACAGGATCACCTGGCCTTGCGACCAGGATTCGCCGGACAACACTTGGCGTTGGTGGTCTTGCAGCAAGCCGGTCTCGTCGGTGTGCACCTTGTCGACGATGAAGGCGCCGGGGTAGACCAGGATCTGGCGCAACTCGGGGTAGTAGTCGGTTCTGCGGCGGTTGAGGATGAGCAGGCACGCTTGGGCGGCGATCGTGACGCGGACCTCGTCGGTGATCACCAGGCCAGCGCAACCGATGAAGGCCTTCTCGGCCACGAAGACCTGGATGTGTTGTTTGAGCTGAAGCTGCAGATCGGCGGGCAAGGCGCGCAGGTAGGGCACGCGTTTTTTAAGGATGGCGCGCCAGGCGGGCGGGAAGGGCTGGCTGCGCCATCGGCGTCGGCGCCGCTCGATCAGCCAAGGTTGGCCGATGAACCACGCGACCAGCAAGAGGCCCAGGGTGGTGACGATGAGCATGGGCAATGGGGCCTCCTTGTGCCGTGCTGGCCTGGCTCAGAAGGTGGGGGTGCCTGGCGGGGTTTCAAGCGCGGGGTGGTCCAGGTCGGGGCGGTGCCAGGGGTCGACGTGGGTCATCAGGTTGAGCACACGGTGGCGTTGCAGCACCCGCTGGCGGGCCTCGACGGCGATGTCGTGGCCAGCTTCGACGGTGATCAGGGCATCGACTTCGATGTGCGCGTCCACGATGATCATGTCGCCCATCTTGCGCGTGCGCACATCGTGCACGTTGCTCACGCCGGGCGTGTCCATCAGGGTTTGGCGGATGGCCTGCACTTCGGCTTCGTCGACCGAGCGGTCGACCAGGTCGTGCAAGGCATCCCAGCCGAAACCCCAACCCATGCGCGCGACCATGAAGCCGACGATGAGGGCGGCGACCGGGTCCAGGATGGGGTAGCCGGCCAGGTTGCCCGCGATGCCCAGCCCCACGACCAGCGACGAGGCCGCGTCCGCGCGGGCATGCCAGGCGTTGGCCACCAGCATGCTGGACTTGACGCGTTTGGCCACCGCCAGCATGTAGCGGAACAGCAGCTCCTTGGCGACGAGGGCCGCGCCCGCCGCCCACAGCGCGACCACGTGCACCGTTTGCACGGTCTCGGGCGACTGCAGCTTCAGGGCGGCCGACCACAGCATGCCCACGCCCACCGCGAGCAGCAAGGCGCCGAGGATCAGCGAGGCGGCGGTCTCGAAACGCTGGTGGCCGTAGGGGTGGTGTTCATCGGCGTCTTTCTGGCTGTGGTGATTGGCGAACAGCACCACAAAGTCGGCCACCAGGTCGGACAGGGAGTGGATGCCATCGGCGATCAGGCCCTGGGATTTGGCCAGGATGCCGACCGTGATCTGGGCCACGGTGAGGACCAGGTTGACGGCCACGCTGACCCAAGTGCTGCGCGAGGCGGCGGTGGCGCGCTCAGCCGGGGTGTGCTGGTCGTCTTCGGAATCGTCGGCAAGGTCATTGAAGTTCATGGGCGCATCTTAGCCATGGCTTAAGAAAACCCTAAGACGTCGCCGGCATCATGAGTTCCCCGCTGGGCGCCATGGGCGCTATGCTTTGTCCACTCAGTGCATTGGCGGCGGCCAAGGCATCGCCACCATCCTGGAACGCGTTTGACTGAAGAAAGACGACGATGAGCGAAAACTTATTCCTGGACGATTTCACCGTGGGTCAGCGCTTCGTCAGCGACGCCCACCTGATCGACGAGGCGCAGATCAAGGCCTTCGCGGTGCAGTTCGATCCGCAGCCCTTTCACCTGGATGGTGACGCGGCCAAGCGCACCTTGTTCGGCGGTTTGGCCGCCAGCGGCTGGCACACGGCAGCCCTGACCATGCGACTGATGGTGCAGGGTGGCGTGCCCGTCGAGGGCGGGCTGATCGGCGCGGGTGGCGAGATCGGCTGGCCCAAGCCGACGCGCCCGGGCGATGTCCTGCACGTGGAGAGTGAGGTGCTGGCGGTGACGCCCTCGCGGTCCAAACCTCACCAAGGCATGGTCACCCTGCGCAGCGAGACGCGCAATCACCATGGCGACACCGTGCAGGTGCTGACGGCCAAACTGGTGGTGCCGCGCCGACCGCAATGACATCGGGTTTCACGGCACATCGCTGGGCTTGACGTGATCCCGACCGGCCACCGCAGGCAGGCCTTTGACAAAAGCGCTCACGTCCTTGAGTGCCGGTGACAACCAGCGCAGGGGTTGCGCGAAGGAGCCGACCAAGGAGATGTGGCCCACGTGGTCATAGCGTTTCAGATCCACCGGCACGCCCGCCGTTTTCAGCTTCTCGGCCAACTGCGCGCTGTTGCGTTCCGGGTTGACCTCCTTGTCTTCCTTGGCCACGGCCAGGAAGGTGCGCGGTGCTGCCGCGCTGACATGGCGGATGGGCTGGGATTCCAGCGGCACATCGGGGTGGTGGAAGGTTTCGCGTGTTTGCGGATCAACGATGGGGATGAAATCGTAGGGGCCGGCCAAGCCGATCCAACCGGCGAGCTCTGACACGCGGTGGCCTTGCTGTGACAGCCAGCGTGGGTCGAGCGCGATCATCGCGGCGTTGTAGGCGCCCGCGCTGTGGCCCATGACGACCACGCGGCGCGGGTTGCCGCTGAAGCGCGCTGATTCGTTCAGGGCGTAAACGACGGCTTTGGCGCAGTCGGGCAGGAAGCCCGGGTAGGTCGCTTCGGGGTAGAGGCGGTAATCGGCCACCATGGCGACCATGCCGTGCGCCGCCAGGGCTTCGCCCATGAAGCGGTACTGCGCGCGTTCGCCCATGTGCCAAGTGCCCCCGTAGAAGAACACCACGACCGGAAAGCCCCCATCGGGCGGCTCGCCTTTGGGTTGGTACACGTCCAGCAACTGGCGTGCTTGCGGGCCATAGGCCACGTCGGGGGTGAGTCGGTAGGTGTCGCTGGGCACCAGCGCATTGATTGCTCGCGTGGCTGAACACCCCACCAGGGTTGCCAGCATGCCCAGCACAGCGGCAAGCTTGAACCAATTCTTCAGCATGGCTGAATCCGATCATGACTGCAGGTAGAGCCCCAGTATTGCGTGGGAGAGCACGGCCGTCCATCGGTCAATCAGAAGTACAGGCGTAGGTTGAGACCTACAGCGCCAGGTCGTGGTCCGGAAAAATGGCTTGGTGGATGACCGCGTGGATGCCCAGGTTATCGACCACCTGCGTGATGCCGAAATCCACCGCCACCGAGCCACGCTGGCTGCTGCCGCTGGATGTCGACTGTATGAATAGGCAGTCATCTTCCCGCATTCACAAGCTTGGGAATTCAGTCAGGGCCTGGCAGCTTCAGCCGGGCGGTCTGGCGCGGGTGGTGGCGTGATGGCCGGGCGATTGTCTGACGAGCGCCCCAGCCGGTTCACCAACTGGTCCAGCTCGTCCGATGTCTTGGGCGGCGCCTCGCCATCCTCTTCCATGGCGGGGTTGCTCGGTTGTTCGCCAGCCGGGTCGGCCGTGATCGGGTTGCCCTCTGAATCCAGCACAGGCACGCTTTCATCGACCTCGTCGCTGCTGGGGTTCCATTCGCCGCTGCCCGTCACCGGTGGGCGCCGTGGGCTGGCGAACGCCGCCTGCGCATCCACCAGCTTTTGCTTGAAAGCGGTGCGCAAAAAATCGCCGACCAGCAGCAGCGCGCTGTGGCCGCCCTGGCCCCAATAGCTGCCGCGCATGGTCACGTGCTGGTCGTTGAAGCCCACCCAGGCGCCGGTCACCAGTTGCGGGTGCATGACCATGAACCAGCCGTCGGTGTTGTTCTGCGTGGTGCCGGTCTTGCCGGCCAGGTCGCCTTCAGGCACGAAGCGCGTGCGCAGCATGGTGCCGGTACCGTAGGTGAGCACGCCGCGCATCATGTCGATCAGGTTGTTGACCGTGTCGGCCGACAGGGCCTTGTCGACTTTGTTGGGGCCGAAGACCGCCACGTCTTTGCCCTGCTTGTCGGTGATTCGTTCAACGAAATAGGGCTGCTTGTGCTCACCGCCGCTGGCAATGGTGGCGTACACCGTGGCCATCTCCAGCAGTGTGACGGGGCTGGTACCCAGGGCCATGGAGGGCACCGGGTCGAGCTTGCTGTCGGTGATGCCCATGGCCTTGGCCAGCGCGGTGATGCGTGGCAGGCCGGCGTCCTGCATGACCTGGGTGGTGATGGTGTTCTTGGACAAGACCAGGCCTTGCCACATGGTCATGGACTCGCCCGTGCTGCCCGACATGTCGGTGGGCCGCCAAACCTTGCCATTGCCCAGCCTGACTTCAATGGGCGTGTCCGCGTAAGTGCGCGTCGGCAAGATGCCGGACTCCAAAGCGGCGGCGTACACGATGGGCTTGAAGGTGGAGCCGGGCTGGCGCGCGGCCTGGCCCACGTGGTCGAACTGCTCATCGACAAAGTCGCGGCTGCCCACCCAGGCCTTGACCGCACCACTGCGTGGGTCCAGGGCGACGAAGCCGGCTTCCAGGCGCGTCTTGCCGGAACGCACTTTGGCCATCACCTCGGCATCGCCCATCACGGCCTTCAGGGCGTCTGCGGGGGGCTGGCCTGACTTGATCAGCTGGCGGTAGTGAGGCGTTTTGCGCGCGGCATCGGCCAGCAGCTTGGGGTGTTGGCGCCAGAAGTAGTCAAAGGCCTTGGCCCCTGGCGCGGCTTGAGCGTAGCTGTCCAGCGAGCGTGAATTGACCGGCATCGCGGCCGCGCTCCACTCCACATCGGCCACGTGCTGCAGGGATTCAGTCTGGCGCTCCACCGCCTTCACGGCCGCTTCCTGCAAGCGCGAATCGAGGGTGGTGTGGATGACCAACCCTTCGCGCGACAGGTCGCGGTCGTTCTGGTCGGCCCAGTCGTCCAGCCAGCGGCGCACTTGGGCGGCGAAGTGCGGGGCCAGGTCCAGGTCCACCGGCTGGTGGGTGAGGGTGACCTGCAGGTCTTCGGCGCGTGCGCTGTCGTGGTCGGCTTGGGACAGCACGCCGCGTTTGAGCATCTGCGCCAGCACCAGGTTGCGCCGGGCTTTGGCACGCGTGGGGTGCAGCACCGGGTTGTAGTAGTTGGTGCCTTTCAACATGCCGACCAGGGTGGCGCTTTCGGCCGCGTCCAGCTCAAGGGCGGGCTTGTCAAAATAGGTGTGGGCGGCGGCCTCGATGCCCACGGCGTTGTACAGAAAAGGCACCGTGTTGAGGTAAGCCTCCAGGATCTGGTCCTTGGTGTAGATGCGCTCGATGCGCAGGGCCGTGACGATCTCCTTGACTTTGCGGCCCAGGTTGCGCGAGCGCCCGATGTCTTCCGGAAACAGGTTGCGCACCAGCTGCTGCGTGAGCGTGGAGCCGCCTTCCATGCGGCCAGTGGCGGTGCGCAGGATGGCCTTGATGCTGCGCAACCAGTCCACGCCCTTGTGTTCTCGGAAGCGGTGGTCTTCGGTGGCGATCAGGGCCTGGGTCACGAACGGTGAGACCTGGGCCAGCGTGACCGGCTGCAGCCTTTGCTCTTGAACCCGCCCAATGGTCTTGCCATCGGCCGACAGGATCACGCTGGGCTGCGGCACCTGGGTGGTTTTCAGCTCGGTGATCGCGGGCGCCTGCGTGACCTGGTAGCCCACAAAGAGGGCTGCCGCGATGGCCAGGGCGGCCATCGCCAGCGTCAACCAGATCAAGGCCTGGCGCAGTTTTGAATTCATGTCAGCTTTGATGTCGCAGGGGTGAACGCATTGGTCAGCAATTGGAGTGCCATTGCTGCATTGTGGTTCAGCTTGGGTCTGACAAAGTTGACTATCATGTGAGCAACCGTTGCCACTACTTTGAATTCACCCTCCATGCCCCCGGCCGATTCGGCACGCCGCGTTCCGCTTCAGCGGCGCCTGTTCCTGTTGGCTTTGGGCGCCATCCTGCCCCTGGCCCTGGCGTCGGGCATCGGTTTGCAGGCGCTGGTAACCCAGCAACGCCTGCAAGCCGAGCGCGCCAGCATTGGCCTGGCGCGGGCCCTGAGCATCGCAGTGGGCGGCGAGTTGCGATCAAGCATTTCTGCCCTTGAAACCCTGGCCACGACGCCTGGACTGGGTCCGCATCTGGATGCTCCCGCCTTCGAAGCCGTGGCTCGAGAGGTCCTCAAGACACGGCCTGAATGGTTGCAGATCACACTGGCCCGCCCGGACGGTGTGGTGATGGCCTTGGGCAAACCGCTGCCGAACAGCCAGGCGCTGTCCAGCCTGCGCACGGCCGAGCCGCACAGTTTTCAATGGTTGATCCAACACCGCCAGCCCGTCGTCGGCTACCTCAGGAAGGGCTATGACGGTGCCTGGGGCGTGCCGGTGCGCGTGCCCGTCATCCGCGATGGTCAATTGCTCTTCGTGCTCACGGCCGTGTTGCAGCCTGAGGCTTTGAGGGCCTTGATCGAGCGTCAGCAGGTGCCTCAGGACTGGTTGGTGTCGGTGTGGGATGCCCAGACCAAGCGAGTGGCCCGCTCCCGCGCGCACGACAAGTTCCTGGGCTCCGCGCCGTCGGCCACCTTGCAAGTGCTGTTTGCCAAAGGGGGGGACGAAGGCATCGGGCCCACCCACACGCTGGAAAACGAGGACGTCTACACCGCGTTCACGCACCAGCAGGATTTTGGCTGGACGGTGTCGGTGGCCGTGCCCGCCACCGAGATGGCCATCGGCGCCACCCAATCCCTGTTGGCTTATGGCGGCGGGGTGCTCCTGTCCGTCGTCATCGGCCTGCTGGCTGCCTTGACGATGGCCCGGCGCATCAATGGGCCGATGGGCCAGTTGCGCGATGCCGCGCAGGCCTTGGGCCTGGGCCAAGCCGTGCAGCTGCCCCAAGGCGACATCAGCGAGATCCAGGAGGTGGGTGATGCCCTGTTCGACGCGGCCCACCAGCGCGCCCGCAGCGAGGCCGAGCGTGAGCGGCTGCTGGCCGCCGAGCGGGTGGCCCATGCCGAGGTGCAGTCCGCCATGCTGCAGGCGCAGACGGCCAACCAGGCCAAAGACGAGTTCCTGGCCATGCTGGGCCACGAACTGCGCAACCCCTTGTCGCCCATCGTCACGGCGCTGCACCTCATGTCGCGCCGCGACGCGCATGCCCACGAGTTCGAGCGGAGCATCATCGAGCGGCAGGTCAAGCACATGGTCCGCCTGGTGGACGACCTGCTGGACGTGTCACGCATCACGCAGGGCAAGATCGAGTTGCAGCGCGAACCGGTGGACATGAAGGCCGTGGTGGACCAGGCCGTGGAGTTGACCAAGCCCTTGCTGGATTCGCGCGCCCGGCCCGTCCGCTTTGACTTGCCCGATCAGCCGGTCATGGTCTGGGGCGACTGGGTCCGGCTGGTGCAGGTGGTGGGCAACCTGCTCAGCAACGCGGCCAAGTTCACGTCACCCGATGGTTTGATCGAGGTGACCTTGAAGCAGGGCCTTGATGCCGTGACGTTGTCGGTTCGTGACGAGGGCAATGGCATCGCCCCCGAGCTGCTGCCGCAGGTGTTTGATCTGTTCACACAAGGCAAACAGGCCATCCACCGAGGATCCGGCGGCCTGGGGCTGGGCTTGGCCATCGTCAAGACCATGGTGCAGTTGCACGGCGGGCGCGTGAGGGCGACAAGCCAAGGCCCCGGCCTGGGCAGCACGTTCACGATCACCTTGTTGCCCATGGATGCCATCGTTGCCTGGGCCGAGGCCCCCGATGTGCGTGACCCGGCCTTGCAAGGCCAGGAGCGCATCCTGGTGGTCGATGACAACGAGGACGCGGCCGAAACCGTCGCGCTGGTTTTGCGCGACATGGGCTACGACGTTCGCACCGCGCACGATGGTTTGGCCGCTTTGGCGGTGCTGGACGATTTCGTGCCCGAGTTGGCCATGCTGGACATTGGCTTGCCCTCGATGGATGGGTACGAACTGGCCAGCCGCTTGCAGGCGGACGCCCGCACGCGGTACGTCCCCTTGATCGCGGTGACGGGCTATGGCACTGAATCAGACCTGTTGCGTGCCTTGCAGTCGGGCTTTCAGGAACGCCTGGTCAAGCCGGTGCAAACACCACAACTGCTGCAAACCGTTCGCCGCCTGTTGGCCGCCAAGCTGGTCACGCTACCACGGCCTTGACGCGATTGCGGCCCTCGCGCTTGGCGTCGTACAAGGCCTGGTCGGCCCCGGAGATCATCGCTTGCGGCCCCGCCGAGGGTGCTTCGGCGCGCACGGTGATCAGCCCCACGCTGATGGTCACCCAGTCGGCCGTCGGTGAGTGTTCGTGCGGCAGGCGCAGCGCAGCCACGGCTTCACAAACACGCTCCGCCGTGAGGCGCGCGGTAGGTGCGCTGGCCTGTTGCAACAGCACGCCGAATTCTTCACCACCCAGTCGCGCCACCAGATCGTTCGGACGCCGCGTGCAACTGGTCAGGGCCTGGGCGATCGCCTTCAGGCAGGCATCGCCGGCTTGGTGTCCATAGCAATCGTTGTAGGCCTTGAAGTGGTCCACGTCGATCATCAGCATGGACAGGGGTGAACCATCCAGGCTGGCACGCGACCAGGCCTGCTGAAGGTACTCGTCAAAGTGGCGGCGGTTGGCCACCTGGGTCAGCGCATCGCTGCGTGACAGCCGTTGCAGTTCTTCCTGGGCCGTTTGCAGTTCCGCCAGGATCAGTTGGTCTTGCAGCCCCAGCAGGTAGCGGTGCCGGTGGCGTTTTTCCGCCAGGTAGTTGGCCATCAGGCTGATGGCCACGGCGAACAGCACCATGTCGATCATGGGCACCAGGACCGCGCTCGGCATGGCGGAGCCATACAGGCCCGCCAACCCATGCATGGCCAGGATGCCGACGGCCGTGACCATCGCCACGAAAAAGCGTGTCGACTGGACCAGCGTGGCGTACAGCAGCACCACCATCAGGCCTGCATGGTAAAAATAAGCGTTAGGGCTGTGGCTGGACAAGAGCAGGGCCAACAAAGTGCCTGCTGCCGCCCACCCGCTGATGGCTGCGAACCAGTCTGCAAACGACGGGCCTAGCACGGCTACCAACCGTGCCATGTGCTGGTTGGCCAGGTAGATGGCCAAAAGACCCAATGGCGTGATCACGGCCAGGCGCAAGGTCAGGGCCAGCCGAAACACATCAGGCACCACCAGCCAGTCGACCAGAAGGAAGGCCACGTACAGCACCAGCCCGAAGCCGCCGCTGGCCAGGGCCGCCCGCGTGCGTTGCGGTGCGATGTGCTGTTTGAACTGGTTTTCCAGCGCGGGTGCGAAGCGCAGCCCCACGCGTTTGGTCGACAAGGCTTGGGCCAACTCGGCCTTCAAAGCATTGTTCATGCGGCGGCCTTGCCTTGCAGCGCAGCGGCTTGGTGGGCCCGGTCCCGCCCGCTGCGCTTGGCGTCGTACAAAGCCTGGTCGGCGGCAGCCACCCAATCGTGGGCCGAGACGGCATGTCCATTGATCTGGCCGCTGCACAGGCCGACACTGATGGTCATGCGCTGGCTGGGCGAGTCTTGGTGGGGGATGTTCAAGTCGCGCACGGCCTGGGCGATGCGCTCGGCGGTCCTCAGGGCCTCTTCGGGTGGCACGCCGTGCAGGACCGCGATGAACTCTTCGCCGCCATAGCGGGCCAGCAAGTCGCCGGCTCGGCGCAGGTCATGCTTCAGCGCTTGTGCCACGGCGCGCAGGCAGGCATCGCCCGCCGGGTGCCCGTGGCGGTCGTTGTAGGCCTTGAAGTGGTCGATGTCGATCATCAGCACGGCCAGATGCCCTTGGTCGTGTTGTGTGCGTTGCCACAGTTGGGCCAGGTGTTCGTCGGCGTGCCGACGGTTGGCCAGCATCGTCAAGGGGTCCAGGCGCGCCAGTTGGTCCAGCTCGGCGTTGACGCCGGCCAGGCGCGACCTCAGCAGTTGGTGGCGCAGGCTCATGAGGTAGTTGTGGCGCTCCTCGGCTTCCAACTGGTACAGGCAGTAAAGGCTGCAGCTGGCGGTGGCCATGATGGCCGTCAGCACTGGCAGCAACAGCCGCAAGTCGCGCGCGGCTTCGGTCAGAGTCAAGCCTGTCCAGGCCAAGGCCACCACCATCAAACCGGTGGCCATGGCGGCCAGTTGGAACCGGGGGCGCAACAGCACGTTCAGGTAGAGGATCACCATGGCGCTGCCCAGCAGTTGCAGTTGCCGCAGCGGGCTTTCGCTGCGCGACAGCAGGTACAGGTTCAGGCCGACGATGGCCAGTCCGATGCCCACGGCCCACCATTCAGGCACCCGGCGGCCCACAGCCCATTTGAACGTGACGGCGGTCAGCAAGGCGACCAAGGCCAGGAAGCCCAACCGCAGCCGCAGCGCCAGGGTGAAGACGTCAGGCGTCATGGCGTGGTCCGCGAGCAGAAAGAGGCACATGAAAGCGCTCATCAGCACGCTGGCCAGTTGCGTGGCCTTGAGCCGTTCGCGGTGTGAAGCGTTGCGAAAACGCCGTTCGATGCCTGGCTCGAAGCCGAGCAGCCGGCGCGGTGCGCGCAAGGCCTCATCGACCTGTTTGAGCAGGGCGGGCTCGTCGGTGGACCAGGGCGAAGGAGGCAGCATGCGATGCGACTCGTCAAGAGCAGGTGGGGGTGCCAGTCCATCATCCGCGAATCGCCGGCCAAAAAATCTGCGCTGCCTGGTGGGCTGGCTTCAGCCGTGCCAACTATCGCACGGCGCACCGGTCCCACTCCCCCGTTCGCGGGGAGGGCCTTTGCCTAGTCGGCCATTGGAAGCCTTTCGCATGGCCGGAATAACGTAAGCCGCCATGAAAAAAGCCCCTCCATCACGGAGGGGCCCAGGGCCGACAACGAGGTCAGCAAAAACTCATCAGTACTTCACAGGGGCAGGAGGTGCCACGGCGAACGAGTAAGTCTGGCCAGGGCCGGACATGAAGGCCGACAGGATGGCGGACACGCTGCAACCCTTGATTTGCGGGAAGGACGTCGTGCCAGAGAAGCTCAAGCCACCATTGCCCAGCGAGGAGATTGGTCCCGTGAACTTGATGGGGAAGGCCACTGGCGTGACGGTCTTGCACTCGCCGAACGAGATGCCCGACAGTGACGTGATGGTGATGTTGGCGTAAACGACACCGTCAATGTTCAGCTGGCCTTGGTTGTCCAGGGCCACGGTGCCCGTGGCCTGGCCCACGGGTGTGATCCGCAGACCGACGGCCGAGCCGATGCCCAGGATCTTCAGCGATTGCTTGAAGTCAGGCACGACCAGGTCGCCCGTCAGGCGCTTGGCGGTGATGTCGCTTTGAGCCGAGAAGGTTGACGTGGCCGGCAAGGTCACCGTTTGCGCCAGGGTCTTCAGGCCCACGGTGGCGGTCAGTGGCCATTTGTCCAGCGTGACCACGAAGTTGCCGCCACTTGGATTGGCGGTGGACAGAGGGTCGGCTGCCGTGGTGGCGCAGGTGCTCGTTGCAACGGTGCCCGCGAAGCGCGCACCCAACCAGGTCAGCACGTTGGGTGCGGCCTGGAACTGGGTCACGATGTGTTCGCTGGGGAACACATCGAAGCTGACGTTGGAGAACTTGCTGCAGTAAGCCTTCTTGAGGTTGACAGCCTGGTCGATCGGGATGAACTCGTCGGCCTTGCCATGGTATTGGTACAAGGGCACGGAGACCTTGTCGCCGCCCAGGTCTTGGGCCTTCAAGGTCGCGTTGATGGCGGGGATGGCCGTCAACTCGTCCAACGTCTTGTTGCCCAAGGTGTACTCGGACAAGTTGTCGTTCATCAACTCGAACAGGGACTCGAACACGCACTGTGTCTTGCCCTTGGCGATGGCGGCTTGGCCAGCAGCGTTGGTCAAGGTGTCCAGTGGGATGGCGGTGGGGTACTGTTGGGCCAGGCCGATCACGCCGCCGAACAGGAAGGACGCGCCTGCGCTGCCGTTCAGGTAGTCGGCCGTGCGCAGGAAGTCAGCAGGGACGCCGCCAGCGGCCACGCCCACCAGGTTCACAGTGGGGGCGTAGGCGGCATGACGTTGGGCGGCCCAGGCGGCGCTTTGGCCACCTTGCGAGTAACCCCAAACGGCGGTCTTGGTGCTGTCGCTGATGCCGCCAAACGGGATCTGGGTGGCGGCGCGCACGATGTCGAGCACGGCATTGCCTTGTGATGCACCGGCCAAGTAGGTCGGGGTGTTGCCCGTGGTGTAACCCTGGTAGTCGGACACCAGCACGGCGTAGCCGGCCTTCAGGGCGGCGGCGATGTTGGCGGCTTCGTAGTCAGTGCCCCCCACCATTTGCAGTGAAGGTGCGCAATTTTGGGCCAGGCCATGCGTGCCGACCGCGTAGGAAATGGTAGGGCGTGTGCCCCCGCCAGTCCAGGCGGCCACGGGCACCAGCACGGTGCCGGTGACGACATTGGCGGCGCCGAGCGAGTCGGTCGACTTGTACATCACGGTCCAGGCCTTGGTGGTCGGCGCGGTGGCGCCCAGGTTGACCGTGGTGCTGCGGTAAGAAATCAGGTCACCATGGACGCCGCTTGTGGCAGACGCAGGGGCGCTGTAGAAAGCGATGCCGGCAGGGCCTACGGAAGGGGCGGCGTAGGCGCTCGTCATCGCCAAAGTCAAAGCGGCCAGCGGCAGGGTTAATGCCCGGGGGCTCAAAAAGGTGCAGTTCATGTTCTCTCCAGAGTCACTAGGAAGCCGGCCCATAAAACGTAGTCCGGTTATCAGCGATCGATTAATCGCATGTGTGTATTTTGACAAAGAGGAAAAGCAGTTTTGCAAAGGGTTTCCGCCAGGAAATCACGCGCGGCTGGAGGTCCCCCTTGAACATGGGGTTGGAAAACACCATGGCAAAGGATGAACGCCCGCCAGGTTGGTAACGCCACCCGTCGCACCCGTCCGCACATCCGCCCGATCCGGCCTGGAATCCCCACCCATTCTGGGGAAATTCTTCATTCATCACTTCCACACCCCTCTGCAAGTCCTTATTTCATAAGGACTTTTTTTCTGGGAATCTTCTTGCAAAAACTTCCTAAGTCTTTGATTTCATTGAAGATTTTTTCACTTCCCCCTTGTTTCGGGGGAGGTGATCGGTTAAAGTGGGATTTCGTGCATTTTTGTGGAGTTTTGTGTGAATCTGGTCTTTCAGGGTGCTTCGGCGTTGGCGTTGGATGCGAAGGGACGGTTGGCCGTGCCTGCGCGGCATCGTGACGTCCTGCAGGCTCTGTGCGAAGGGCAGCTCACCCTGACCAAGCACCCCGAGGGTTGCCTGATGGTCTTCCCTCGCTCCGCCTGGGAAGCCTTCCGCGATAAGGTCGCCGCCTTGCCCATGTCCGCCTCCGGCTGGAAGCGCATCTTCCTGGGCAATGCCATGGACGTCGAGATCGACGGCGCCTCGCGCTTCCTGGTCTCGCCCGAATTGCGCGCTGCCGCCGGTTTGAACAAGGAAGTGATGTTGCTGGGCATGGGCAGCCATTTTGAACTGTGGGATGCCCAGCGCTACGCCGCGCACGAGGCCGAAGTCATGGCCCAGGCCATGCCCGATGTCCTGCAAGACTTCACCTTTTGACCACGATGCAACAGGCGCTAACACCTTGGCAGCACACCACCGTCCTGCTGACCGAGGCGGTCGATGCCTTGTGGGATTCGCAGGTGGGCCCGCATCCGCAAGGCTTGTACGTGGACGCCACCTTCGGGCGCGGCGGCCACTCGCGCCTGCTCTTGTCGCACCTGGGGGCCCAAGCCCAACTGCTGGCCCTGGACCGCGACCCGGATGCCATCGCCCACGCGACCACGGGCGCCGAGGCCATCACCGATCCACGCTTTCGCATCGAGCATGCTGCCTTCTCCAATTGGGGCGAGGTGGTCAGCGACCTGGGGCTGGGCCCTGTGCATGGCTTGCTGATGGACATCGGCGTGTCGTCGCCGCAGATCGACAACCCCGAGCGTGGGTTCAGCTTCCGTTTCGATGCGCCGCTGGACATGCGCATGGACACCACCCAGGGCGAGAGCGTGGCCGATTACCTGGCCCACGCCTCGGTCGATGAGCTGGCAGAGGTGATAAAGACCTATGGAGAAGAACGGTTTGCTCGCCCGATTGCAAAGGCGCTTGTGGCTCGCCGCGAGGCAGGACAGCCCGTGCGAACCACGGCCGAGTTGTCCAACGTCGTGGCTGGTGCGGTCAAAACGCGTGAAGCCGGTCAGAACCCCGCCACGCGCACCTTTCAAGCTCTACGGATTCACGTCAACCGCGAACTTGGAGAGTTGCAAGACGCGCTGGAGGCGGCCCTGAAGATGCTGGCGCCGGGCGGTCGCCTCGCGGTCATCAGCTTCCATTCGCTCGAAGACCGCATCGTCAAGACCTTCATCGCCAAGCACAGCCGCGACGAGGTTGATCGCCGCGCGCCCTTCGCGCCCCCCAAGGCCAAGTTGCTGCATTCGCTGGGCCGCATCAAGCCGTCTTACAACGAGGTGGATGGCAACCCGCGCTCGCGCTCTGCCGTGCTGCGCGTGGCTGAGCGCAGTGAGGTGCCCTGGTCGCACGAGCTGGCGCAGCCTGAAGGCGCAGGTAGCGGCAAGGGCCGTGGCAAGCACGACAAGGGCGGGCGCAAGTGATGGCGCGGCTCAACCTGCTGCTCGTGGCAATGCTGCTCATCAGCTGCGTCTGGCTGATCCGCTCCAGCTACGAGTCGCGGCACCTGTTCGTTGAGCTTGAAAAAGCCCAGAACCGCGAGCACGAGTTGCAAAGCGACCGCGAGCGCCTGCAGCTGGACAAGCGTGCGCAGGCCACGCCCTTGCGCGTTGAAAAGCTCGCGCGCGAAAAGCTGCGCATGTTCAGCGCCACGCCCGCCGTCACGCACTATGTGAATGAAGCCGCGTCAGGGGTCACGCCGTGAGCCGCCTGGGCGATCTGGTCCGAAAACTGCGCCGCTTGCCGCGTCGGCAGAACGCTTCGGCCATGCCCACGGTGCGCTATGCCACCAGCCCTTTGCTGGCCTCACGCACGCCACCCTGGCGCGTGAAGTTTTTGATCGGTGCCATCGGCCTGGGCTTTGCTGTGCTGATCGGGCGCGCCGCCTGGATCCAGATCATCCACAACGATTTCTACCTGCAGCAAGGTGCCAGCCGCTACGAGCGCCGCATCGAGTTGCCCGCCAACCGAGGCCGCATCCTGGACCGCAATGGCGAGTTGCTGGCGTCCAGCGTGCCGTCGCCTTCCTTGTGGGTCATCCCCAAAGATTTTGAGGCCACGCCCGAGCAGTTCAAGGCCTTGGCCAAGCTGCTGAACATGAAACCCGCCGAGCTGAAGAAGCGCCTGGATGGCAACCAGAACTTCGCCTGGCTGCGCCGGCAGGTGGACGACAGCGTGGCCCAGCAAGTGGCCGCGCTCGACATCAAGGGCGTGCACGAGATCAAGGAAACCAAGCGCCAGTATCCCGAAGGCGAGGCCGCCGCGCACATCGTGGGCTTCACCAACATCGAGGACGAAGGCCAGGAAGGCATCGAGCTGGCCTACCAGAAGCAACTGGTGGGCCGCGATGGCGTGCGCCACGTGATCAAGGACCGCCTGGGCCGCGTGGTCGAGTCCGTGGGTGATTTGATCCCCGCCGACGATGGCCGCGAAATCCGCCTTTCGATCGACGCGAAGATCCAGTTCTACGCCTACCAGCGCATCCGCGATGCCGTGGCGCTGCACAAGGCCAAGGCTGGCAGCGTGGTGGTGCTCGATGCCCAGACCGGCGAAGTGCTGGCCCTGGCCAATGTGCCCAGTTACACGCCCTCCGACCGCCGCAACCTGACCGGCGCGCAACTGCGCAACCGGGCCTTGACCGACACCTTCGAGCCCGGCTCCACGATGAAGCCTTTCATCATCTCGTGGGCGCTCGAGACCAATCGCGTCAAGCCCGACACCATCATTGCCACCGGCAATGGGCGCATGACCATCGATGGCGCCACCATCACCGATTCGCACCCGCATGGCGACCTCACGGTCGAGCAGGTCATCCAGAAGTCCAGCAACATCGGCACGGCCAAGATGGCGCTGCAGTTCCAGCCCAAAGAGATGTGGGAGTTGTTCACGGCGGTGGGGCTGGGGCAAAAGCCGCAGATTGGTTTCCCCGGCGTGGTCACTGGCCGCTTGCGCCCTTATAAAAGCTGGCGCCGCATCGAGCAGGTCACCATGAGCTATGGCTATGGCCTGTCGGCCAGCTTGCTGCAACTGGCGCAGGCCTACACGGTGTTTGCGCGCGATGGCGAGCTGATCCCGATCAGCCTGCTCAAGCGCGATGATGCCGATGAAACCGCCATGCCCAAGAAGCTGGCCTTGCGCACCGACTACAAGCCGGGCTTGAGCACGCCCCTGGATGAGGTGGTGCCCGTGCGTGGCGCGCGCGTGTTCTCGCCCGAGACCGCGCGCGAGGTCCGCAAGATGTTGGCCATGGTCACCGCCAATGGCGGCACGGCGCCCAAGGCCCAGGCCATGGGTTACAGCGTGGGTGGCAAAACCGGCACCGCGCACAAGCAAGAAGGCAAGGGCTACTCCGGCAACAAGTACCGCTCGTGGTTCGTGGGCATCGCGCCCATCAGCCATCCCCGCATCGTCGTCGCGGTGATGGTGGACGAGCCGGGCAATGGCGTGTACTTTGGTGGTGATGTGGCCGCGCCGGTGTTCAGCCAGGTGGTCGAGCAAACCTTGAACCGCCTTGGCGTGATGCCCGATCTGGACGTGCGGCCCGACATCACGGCCATGCAAAGCGTGGAGGAAAGTTTCTGATGGGTGCCTCGCTGCTGATCCTCACGTGCGTCGATGACGCCATGGCGTGGCTGCGCCAGCAGGGCGTCAAGTCGCTCACGGTGAACAGCCGCGCCGTGGCCGACCAGGCGCGGCAGGGTGTGGGCTTCATCGCCTGGCCGGGCGCGGCGCGCGATGGCCGCGCTTTCGTGGCGCAAGCCTTGCAGGATGGCGCCCGCGCCTGCCTGGTCGAAGCCGATGGTGCCCAGGCCTTTGTTTTTGGCGATGCCCGCGTGGCGGCGTTCAAGGGCTTGAAAGCCGCCAGCGCCGAGATCGCGCATGGTTTCTACAACGAACCCAGCGCGCAGCTGGACGTGGTGGCCGTGACGGGCACCAATGGCAAGACGTCGACCTCGTGGTGGACCGCGCAAGCGCTGAGCGCCGTGGGCCGCCGCTGTGGTGTCATTGGCACCTTGGGTGTCGGTCAGCCGGGTGGCGGCGACTTGATGCCCACCGGCCTGACCACGCCCGACCCCATCACCTTGCACGCCACCTTCCGCCAATTCGTGGATCAAGGTTGGCAGGCCGTCGCCATCGAGGCCTCGTCCATCGGCATCGAAGAACAGCGCCTGGGCGCCACCCGCATCAGCGTGGCCCAGTTCACCAACTTCACACAAGACCACCTGGATTACCACGGCAGCATGGCCGCCTACTGGGAAGCCAAGCGGGCCTTGTTCGATTGGCCTGGCCTGCGCGCGGCCGTGGTCAATCTGGACGACCCGGCGGGCGGTTCATTGGCCGATGGTGTGAGCGCGCGTGGCCTGGATTTGTGGACTTATGGCCTGGTGCACACAGCACGCCTGCAAGCCACCGGCCTGACCCACCACGCCGATGGCATGGGCTTCACCCTGGTCGAGCGCGATGCCGACCTGGACGCCACGGTGGACCACGTCGAGGTCAACACCCACCTGGTGGGCGAGTTCAATGCGTCGAACCTGTTGGCGGTGATCGGTGCCTTGCGCGCCCTGGGCGTGTCCTTGAGCCAGGCCGTGGCCGCTTGCGAGAACCTCACGCCGGTGCCCGGGCGCATGCAACGGGTGGCTTTGCCCCACGTGGCGCCAGAAGGCCAGCCGGTGGTGGTGGTGGACTATGCGCACACACCCGATGCCTTGAAGAAAGCGCTGTGTGCCTTGTCGCCGATGGCCAAGGCCCGTGGTGGCCAGTTGTGGTGTGTGTTCGGCTGTGGCGGCAACCGCGACCCGATCAAGCGCCCGCTGATGGGCGCGATTGCCGAGCAGTTCGCCGACCACCTGGTGCTGACCAGCGACAACCCGCGCGATGAAAAGCCTTGCTTCATCCTCTCGCAGATCCTGGCGGGCATCGCGCGCCACGATGACGTCGACGTGCTGGACGACCGCGCCGAAGCGATCGCCGATGCGATCTCGCGCTGCGACCCGAAAGACGTGGTGCTCATCGCGGGCAAGGGCCATGAAACCATGCAGGAAGTGGCCGGTGTGAAGACACCGTTTTCCGACACCGACCAGGCCACCCAGGCCCTGGTGCGCCGCTTTGGCGCACCTGTTCAAGGCAGCGCACCCATGATGACACTTGGCTTGGCCCAACAGCTTTTGCCGGGTTCGACCTTGTCGGGCGACCCGGCCACTCCTTTGCTGCGTGCCCACACTGACACCCGCACCCTGCAACAGGGCGACCTGTTCGTGGCACTGCGTGGTGAGCGTTTCGATGCGCACGATTTTCTGCCGCAAGCGCGCGAAGCGGGTGCGGTGGCGGCCCTGGTGCAGCGTGGTCTGGACAGCTCGGGCCTGCCAGGCCTGACGGTCAGTGACACGAGGGCGGCCCTGGGCTGGTTGGCTTCGGGCTGGCGTTCGCGGTTTGACATCCCGCTGATCGCGGTCACCGGCAGCAATGGCAAGACCACCGTCACGCAGATGATCGCCTCGATCCTGCAGGCCTGGGTGGCCGAGCAAGGCCTGCCCGATGCGGCCTTGTCCACGCAAGGCAACTACAACAACGAGATCGGCGTGCCGCTCACCTTGTTGCGCCTGCGCCAAGGCCAGCACCGCTGCGCCGTGGTCGAGTTGGGCATGAACCACCCCGGCGAGATAGCCCAGTTGTCGGCCATCGCGGCCCCCACCGTGGCGCTGGTCAACAACGCCCAGCGCGAACACCAGGAGTTCATGCACACGGTCGAGGCCGTGGCGCGTGAGAACGGGGCGGTGCTGCAGGCCTTGTCGCGTGGTGGCGTGGCGGTCTTCCCGGCCGACGACGAGCATGCGCCGATCTGGCGCGAATTGGCCAACGGTTGCCACGTGATTGACTTCGCCGCTGAGGGCCCAGCGGCCGTCACCGGCCAGGCCACCTGGCAAGCCCAGCCTTCGCCACATTGGGTGATCGCGCTGCGCACGCCAGCGGGTCAGGCCAGTGTCAAGCTGCCCATGGCCGGTGCCCACAATGTGCGCAATGCGCTGGCCGCCACCGCTTCTGCCCTGGCGGCAGGCGCGTCGCTGACGGCGGTGGTGACTGGCTTGCAAGCTTTCGAGCCGGTCAAGGGCCGTTCACAATTGCATGGCATCCAGCGCCAAGGCCGCGATGTCACCCTGATCGACGACAGCTACAACGCCAACCCGGATTCGGTGCTTGCCGCCATTGACATGCTGGCCGGCTTGCCGGGCCCGCAATGGCTGGTGCTGGGCGACATGGGTGAGGTCGGCAACCAAGGCCCGTCTTTCCACGAAGAAGCGGGGCGTTACGCCCGCGAGCGTGGCATCGAGCAGTTCTGGACCGCTGGCACCTTGTGTGCGCATGCGGCCCAAGCCTTTGGCCCCAGCGCCCAACATTTCGACAGTGCTGCCGACATCGTGGCTGCGCTCAACGCCAAGACCGGCGCACCTGAAGCCGCGTCGGTCCTGGTCAAAGGGTCTCGCTTCATGAAAATGGAACAAGTCGTTGCCGTGCTGTTGGGAGGTGCCCATGCTGCTTAGCCTGACCGAATGGCTGCAGGTGCTGCACCCCGAGTGGGGCTTCTTGCGCGTGTTCCAGTACCTGACCTTCCGCGCAGTGATGGCGGCCATGACCGCCTTGCTGATCGGCTTGGCGCTGGGCCCCACCCTGATCCGCAAGCTCACCGAGTTGAAGATTGGCCAGCCCATCCGCGACTACGCGATGCAAAGCCACCTGACCAAACGCGGCACGCCCACCATGGGTGGCGCGCTGATCCTGCTGGCCATTGGCGTGTCAACCCTGCTGTGGTTCGACTGGTCCAACCGATTCGTGTGGATCGTGATGATCGTGACCACGGGCTTCGGTGCCATTGGTTGGGCCGACGACTGGCGCAAAGTGGTGCACAAAGACCCGGAGGGCATGCCCTCGCGCGAGAAGTATTTCTGGCAATCCGTCATTGGCTTGATTGCCGCGCTGTACCTGGCCTTCAGCGTGTCCGAGACCAACAACCTGCGCGTGCTGGAGCTGTTCTTCCGCTGGATCGGTTCTGGCTTTTCAAACGATCTGCCGCCCAAGGCCGATTTGATCGTGCCCTTCTTCAAAACGGTGAGCTACCCGCTGGGCGTGTGGGGCTTCATCGTGCTGAGCTACATCGTGATCGTGGGCACCAGCAACGCCGTCAACCTGACCGACGGCCTGGATGGCCTGGCCATCATGCCGGTGGTGATGGTGGGGTCCGTGATGGGCATCTTCTGCTACGTCACCGGCAACGCTGTTTTCTCCAAGTACCTGCTGCTGCCGCACATCCCGGGGGCGGGCGAGTTGATGATTTTTTGCGCCGCGATGGCGGGGGCGGGGCTGGCCTTTTTGTGGTTCAACGCCTACCCGGCCGAGGTCTTCATGGGCGACGTCGGGGCGCTGGCCCTGGGCGGCGCTTTGGGCACCATCGCCGTGATCGTGCGCCAGGAAATCGTGCTGGCCTTGATGGGCGGCGTTTTCGTGCTCGAGGCGCTGTCGGTCATGGTGCAGGTGGGCTACTTCAAATACACCAAGAAGAAATTTGGCGAGGGTCGCCGCATCCTGCTGATGGCGCCCCTGCACCACCACTTTGAAAAATCTGGTTGGAAAGAAACGCAGGTCGTGGTCCGCTTCTGGATCATCACCATGCTCTTGTGCCTGCTGGGTTTGTCCTCCTTGAAGCTGCGCTGAGCCGCCCAGCGCCGAACACATGCACTACCTCCGCAACCTCACTGTGCTGATCCTGGGTCTGGGCGACTCCGGCTTGGCCATGGCGCGCTGGAGTGCGCGCTGCGGGGCCACCGTGCGCGTGGCCGACACGCGCGAGGCGCCACCGCAGGCTGCCACGTTGGCGCATCATGTGCCCGGCGCGATCTTGCACGTGGGGCTGGGCCTGGAGTTGCTGGACGGCGTCAACCTCGTGCTCAAGAGCCCAGGCCTGGCACCGACCTCGGCCGATGTGGCCGCCTTGCTTGAAAAAGCCGCTGAGCTGGGCATCCCGGTGCGCGGCGAGTTGTCGTTGTTCGCTTCGGCCCTGGACGACCTGAAGGCCGACCGGGGCTACGCGCCCAAGGTGATCGCCATCACCGGCACCAATGGCAAGACCACCACCACGTCCTTGACTGCGCAGTTGATCGAACGGGCCGGCAAACGCGTGGGCTTGGCGGGCAACATCGGGCCCACCTTGCTGGACACCTTGGGTACTGCGCTGGACCTGGAGCCTGAAGTGGTGGTCGTGGCCGATGAAGAGCTGATTGACGAAGCCGCGCCGGTCACTGCCATCGACGAACCGCTGGTCGCCGAGACGCTGTTTGAAGACTCTGATGACGTTGCGGTGCAGCCTGTTGATGCGGCGCCTGATGCCGCGTCGGAACCCACGCCCGCTGCCATCTCCGACGATGCCGACGAGCCCCTGATCGTCCTGACCCCGCCCCCTCCGTCTGCACCGGTGTTTGAAGTCCTGCCTGAAGTCTGGGTGCTGGAGTTGTCCAGCTTCCAGCTCGATGGCGTGAGCAACTTCGAGCCCAGCGCGGCCGTGGTGCTGAACGTCACGCAGGACCACCTGGACTGGCACGGCACGATGAAAGCCTACGCCGCCGCCAAGGCCCGCATCTACGGCAAGCACGCCATCATGGTCATCAACCGTGATGACCCGGCCGTGCTGGCCATGGTGCCCGAGCCCGAAGTCATCAAGTCGGGGGGCAAGGGGCGTGCGGCCAAAGTCGTGCACCGCCACCTGGTCAAGTTTGGCCTGGATGCGCCCCAGCGCCCTGGCGACTTCGGCTTGGTCACTGAGAGCGGCATGGCCTGGTTGATGCGCGCCCTGGAGGCCGATCCCACCATCAAGCGCAAGAAGGGCGATGTGGATGAGCTCATCCTGCAGCGCCTGATGCCGGCCGACGCCTTGCGCATCCGTGGTCGCCACAACGCCTCGAATGCATTGGCGGCCCTGGCCCTGGCCACGGCGGTGGGGTGCCCGCTGGCGCCCATGCTGCATGGCTTGCGCGAGTACCGTGGCGAGTCGCACCGGGTGGAGCACGTGGCCAGCGTGGCGGGCATTGACGCCATCGACGACAGCAAGGGTACCAATGTGGGCGCCACCGTGGCCGCGCTGCTGGGCCTGGGCGCTGACCTGTCGCCGGGCAAGCTCGTCCTCATCCTGGGCGGCGATGGCAAGGGCCAGGACTTCGCGCCTTTGCTCGATCCCGTGGGCCGCCATGCACGCGCTGTGGCCTTGATCGGCCGCGATGGCCCGGCCTTGCAAGAGATTCTGTCAGGCGTGAGGCATGCCAACGGCGCGGCCTTGATCTTGCAAAGGCACGACAGCCTGGAGGCCGCCACGCGCTGGGCTTTCGAACAAGCCCACCCTGGCGACGCGGTGCTGCTCAGCCCCGCTTGCGCCAGCCTGGACATGTTCCGCAACTACGGTCACCGAGCCCAGGTGTTCATCGACACCGTGCGTGAGCTGGCCATCGAGCGGGGAGAGGTCGCATGAACGCCAGCGTCCTCAATCCCATGTCGTGGCTGGGTGGCTTGCGCGACCGCTGGTCAAACTGGCGCGGCCAATCTGGCGAGGGCCAAGGGGCCTTACCCGTGCGCGACCGCATCAACATCCTGGTCCAGCCCTCCAAGGTGATGGGCTTTGACCAGTCGCTGGTGTGGGTGGTGCTGTCGCTGTTGGCCCTGGGCCTGATCATGGTCTATTCAGCCTCGATCGCTTTGCCCGACAGCCCCAAGTTTGCCAAGTACACGCCCACCTATTTCTTCAATCGCCATTTGTTCTTCCTGATTTTGTCGCTGATGGTGGCGGCCCTGGTCACGCAGATCCCGCTGTCCACCTGGGAGCGCGTGGCGCCCTGGTTGTTCGTGCTGTCCTTGCTGCTGTTGATGCTGGTGCTGATCCCGCACGTGGGCAAGGGCGTCAATGGCGCGCGCCGTTGGCTGCCATTGGGCGTGATGAATTTTCAGCCTTCCGAGCTGGCCAAGCTGGCCATCACCTTGTATGCGGCCGACTACATGGTGCGCAAGATGGAGGTGAAGGAGCGCTTCTTCCGCGCCGTGGCCCCGATGGCCGTGGCCGTCGCCGTGGTGGGCCTGCTGTTGCTGGCCGAGCCCGACATGGGTGCCTTCATGGTGATCGCCGTGATCGCCATGAGCATCCTGTTCCTGGGCGGCGTCAACGGGCGCATGTTCTTCCTGATCACGGCCGTGCTGGTGGGCGCCTTCGCGTTGATGGTGTCGCTCAGCCCCTGGCGGCGTGAGCGAATCTTTGCCTACCTTGATCCGTGGGATGAGAAACACGCCTTGGGCAAGGCCTACCAGCTGACCCACTCCCTGATCGCCTTCGGCCGTGGCGAGGTCTTTGGCGAAGGCCTGGGCTCCAGCCTTGAAAAGCTGCACTACCTGCCAGAAGCCCACACCGATTTCCTGCTGGCCGTGATCGGCGAGGAACTGGGCTTCGTGGGCGTAGCCATCGTCATCGGCGCCTTCTTCTGGCTGGTGCGCCGCCTGTTCCACATCGGCCGCCAGGCCATCGCGCTGGACCGGGTTTTCTCGGGCCTGGTGGCGCAAGGCGTGGGCGTGTGGATGGGTGGCCAGGCCTTCATCAACATGGGCGTGAACCTGGGCGTGTTACCCACCAAAGGCCTGACTCTGCCCCTGATGAGTTACGGCGGCTCGGGCGTGATGATGAACTGCATCGCGCTGGCCATCGTGCTGCGGGTCGACATTGAAAACAGGCAGTTGATGCGCGGAGGTCGGGCATGAGCCGTCACCTCGTGATCATGGCGGCAGGCACGGGCGGGCACATCATGCCCGGCCTGGCCGTGGCCAAGGAGTTGCAAGCGCGTGGCTGGACCATCAGCTGGCTGGGCACCGACACTGGCATGGAAAACCGCCTGGTCCCGCCCACCGGCATCCCGCTGGACACCATCGCTTTCAACGGCCTGCGTGGCAAGGGCCTGGTGCACAGCATGACCGGTGGCATGCGCCTGCTCAAAGCCTTCACCGAATGCTTCAACATCCTGGGCAAGCGCAAGGCCTCGGCCGTGCTGGGCATGGGCGGCTACGTGTGCTTCCCGGGCGGCATGATGGCGGCGGCACGTGGCCTGCCCCTGGTGCTGGTCAATGCCGATGCCGCCATGCTGATGAGTAACCGCGCTTTGCTGCCGGTGGCCGATGTGGTGGCCTTCGGCTTCGACGGCCCAGCGGCCAACAGCACCAAGCTGGCCCGCGTCACCGGCAACCCGGTGCGTGCCGAGATTGAGGCCATCGCCGTGCCAGCTGATCGCTTTCAGGGCCGCACCGGTCCACTGCGCGTGCTGATGGTCGGGGGCAGCCTGGGTGCGGTCACGCTCAACAAGGTCTTGCCGCAAGCGCTGGCGAAGATCCCTGCTGACCAGCGCCCCAAGGTCACCCACCAGACCGGCATGGCCAACTTCGACGACGTCAAGGCCGACTACGCCGCTTTGGGCCTCGACACCGTGCGCGATGTCGAGGTCGTCCCCTTCATCAACAACATGGCGCAGCGCCTGGCCGACTGCGATGTGCTGGTGTGCCGGGCCGGCGCCATCACGGTCAGCGAGCTGTGCGCCGCTGGCGTGGCCAGCATCCTGGTGCCGCTGGTGGTGTCCACCACCTCGCACCAACGCGACAACGCTGCTTACATGGCCGAGCATGGTGCCGCCGTGCACCTGCCGCAAACGTCATTGACCGCCGACTCGCTGGCCCAGCGCCTGCAGGCCCTGACGCGTGATGGACTGCAGGCCATGGCGACCCAAGCCCGCGCGCTGGCCCGCCCGAAAGCGGCGGCGGCCGTCGCCAACGAGATCGAGAAACTAGTGACCACCAGTTCGAAGAAAAGGGCGTCAGCATGAAGCACGCCGTCAAACACATCCACTTTGTCGGTGTCGGCGGGGCCGGCATGAGCGGCATCGCCGAGATCCTGCACAACCTGGGCTACACCGTGTCCGGCTCGGACCAGAGCGACAGCGCCACCTCGCGCCGCCTGGCCTCGCTGGGCATCAAGGTGTTCATCGGCCACGATGCCGACCATGTGGTGGGCGCCGAAGCCGTGGTCACGTCTACCGCCGTGCGGGGCGACAACCCCGAGGTGATCGCCGCGCGCACCAAGCGCATCCCCGTGGTGCCGCGCGCCGTCATGCTGGCTGAGCTGATGCGCCTCAAGCGCGGCATCGCCATCGCCGGCACGCACGGCAAGACCACCACCACCTCGCTGGTCACCTGCATCCTGGCCGAGGCCGGGGTCGATCCCACCTTCGTGATCGGCGGCAAGCTCAACAGCGCAGGGGCCAACTCGGCCTTGGGCAAGGGCGACTACATCGTGGTCGAGGCCGATGAGTCGGACGCCTCCTTCTTGAACCTGCTGCCCATCCTGTCGGTCGTCACCAACATCGACGCCGACCACATGGACACCTACGGCCATGACTTCGCCAAGCTGAAGCAGGCCTTCGTCGATTTCCTGCACCGGATGCCTTTCTACGGTGCGGCCATCTTGTGTGCCGATGACCCGGGCGTGCGTTCGATCATCCCGCTGATCTCGCGGCCCGTCATCAGCTATGGCTTTGGTGAAGACGCCCAGGTGCGCGCGGTCAATGTCGAAGCCTTGCCCGGCGGCCAGATGCGCTTTGTGGTTCAGCGCCGCAATGGTGTGGTGATGCCTGATTTGCCGGTCACCCTGAACTTGCCCGGCGTGCACAACGTGCTCAACGCCTTGGCCGCGATCGCCGTGGCCACCGAAATTGAGCTGCTTGATGCGCCCATTGCCAAGGCCTTGTCCGAGTTCACCGGCGTGGGTCGGCGCTTCCAGCGCTATGGCGAGTTGCGCGCGGCCGATGGCGGCCAGTTCACCCTGATTGACGACTATGGCCACCACCCGGTCGAGATGGCCGCCGTGATCAGCGCCGCGCGCGGTGCTTTCCCGGGCCAACGCCTGGTGCTGGCCTTCCAGCCGCACCGCTACACCCGCACGCGCGATTGCTTCGAGGACTTCGTCAAGGTACTGGGCACGGCCGATGCCGTCTTGCTGACCGAGGTCTATTCCGCGGGCGAGCAACCCATCGTGGCTGCCGATGGCCGCGCGCTGACCCGCGCCGTGCGCGTGGCCGGCAAGGTCGAGCCCCTGTTTGTGGATGACATGGCCGACCTGCCAGGCGCCATCGCGCACAACACGCGCGGTGGCGACGTGGTGATCTGCATGGGCGCCGGCTCCATGGGTGGCGTGCCGCCCAAGGTCGTCGAACTGTTGAAGGATTGATGAAGACATGAGTACCTCACAACTGCCTGCGCCCACCATCGATGTCAAGTCGCTGGGCAAGGTTGCCGTGCTGTTCGGCGGCACCTCGGCCGAGCGCGACATCTCGATCATGTCGGGCTCGGGCGTGCTCAAGGCCTTGCAATCGCAGGGTGTGGACGCGCACGCGTTCGACCCGGCCGAACGCCCCTTGCAAGACCTGAAGGCCGAGGGCTTCGACCGCTGCTTCATCGCCCTGCACGGACGCGGCGGTGAAGACGGCACGGTGCAAGGCGTACTGGAACTGCTGGGCATCCCCTACACCGGCTCCGGCGTGATGGCCTCCAGCATCGCCATGGACAAGATCATGACCAAGCGCATCTGGCGCTTCGAAGGCTTGCCCACGCCCGACTGGCGCATGGTCTCCAGCGCCGAAGAATGCTCGCAGGCCCTGGCCGTGCTGGGCGCGCCCATGATCGTCAAGCCCTCGCGCGAAGGCTCGTCCATCGGCCTGACCAAGGTGACCGACCCCTCGCAGTGCGCCGCCGCCTACGCCGCTGCCGCCCAGCACGACCCTGAAGTGCTGTGCGAACAGTTCATCGAAGGCGAGGAAACCACCTGCCCGGTGTTGCTGGTGCAGGGCGAGGCGCAAGCCCTGCCGGTGATCCGCATCGTCGCGCCCGGTGGAAACTACGACTACCAGAACAAGTACTTCACCGACGAGGTCAAATACCTCTGCCCCAGCCAGCTTGGCGCGGACGAAGAGGTCGAGATTCGCCATCAAGTGCTGCGTGCTTTCAAGACCCTGGGTTGCCGGGGCTGGGCGCGTGCCGACGTGATGATCCGCCACACCGACCGCCAGCCATTCTTGCTCGAGATCAACACCTCGCCCGGCATGACCAGCCATTCCCTGGTCCCGATGTCCGCCAAGGCCGCTGGCCTGAGCTACGAGCAACTCTGCCTTACCCTGCTGGCCTCGGCCACGCTGGACTCCGCCAAGTAAGGACCAGGACTTGACCATGTTGGCCAACGCCGCCCTCAACCCCCATGCCAGCGAGATGCCGCAAGACATCCGCTGGATGAATGCCGCGTCTGCCGCGCTGGCAGGGTTGGCGCTGGCCGCGGTGTTGGCCTGCGGCCTGGTCAAGCTGTCGC
>NZ_JACMNS010000170.1 GCF_014378415.1 Aquabacterium sp. | reverse complement strand
TGCTGTGCCAGTGCCCACAGCACATCGTCGGCATTGGCCAGGCCCAGGGCCACGGCGGCTTCACCAAATCGAACGCCATTGTCTTTTTGGTAGACCAGAATCTGTTCGATTTGATCCGTGGACAGTTTGTTGGCTTCGCTGATGATCTCGCCAATGGAGCGCTCGCTGGACAGCTGCTGGGTTTCCTGGAAATCCGAATTGGGATTGTCCTGAACGGAACTGAAGCGTGATGCGTGGAAATTCGTGTTCATGATCGTTCAGCCTTGAGCAGGTCCGATGTTGCTGTTGCTCAACGAAGACTGCTGGGCGGCTCCCGGCGGTTTGCGGTTGAATCCGAGGGCCATCTTGTTCTTGGCTTGAGAAGAGGGGGACGGCAGCACGCCGACCACGGTCAATTCCAGGGCCTGGGTGATGTCCAGTGCGCCGCGCACACGGCGGTCGAACAGTTCGACGGTCATGGCGGTCATCAGCGCCAGCAAGGTGCCCAAAACGATTGCGACCAGGACGTTAAGGACGACCCGGGGTGACGTGGCCTTGGTGGGTTCGGTGGCCGTGCTGAGCAGGTAAATACCCGATTGGCTGGCACTGCTTTCCAGGCTGGTTTGGCTCAGGCGGGCCTGGATGGAGTCGTAGATGCGCTGCGCGGTTTCGACTTCACGTTCCAGAACCTGGAGTTCGTAGCGTGCATCTTTGAGCTTGAGCACGCGCTGGCGCTGATCGTCAAAGGCGGCGACCGCTTGGGATTCTCGGCTGCTGGCCATCGAGCTGTTGATCCGAGTGCTGCCGGTCACGCGCTCGGTTTCAGTGCGCATGCGGCTGCGCAATGTGTTGATGTTGGCGCGTGCTTCCTGAACAGTGGGGTGGGCATCGCCATATTTTTCTGACAACTCTTGCAGACGGCCTTCCTGGCGAACCAGGTCAGACTTCATGGTGGAGATCACCGAGTTGTTGAGCACGTCTTGCATTTGCTCGGGATTGCTGTTGGCCTGGATGCTTCGTGTGCCCGTTTCAGCCTTCAGGGCCCGCAAGCCGGTGACTTGCGCGGCCAGGTCGGTCAGGCGTGCGGTTTCAACGTCCAGGCGTTCTTCGGTGGCAACGATGCCTTTTTCTCTTTGGGCCGTGGCCAGCCGGGATTGGGCTTTTTCCAGCTTCTCGCGCGACAGTCGGGCGCGTTCTTCGAAGAATTCAGCATATTGCCGAGCGGGGTCCACTCGGATCTGCACGGTGGAGTCGATGTAGGCCTTGGCGAAAGAGTTGGCCAGCGCGGCGGAGAAACCTGGCTCGGCACCTTCGTAGATGATTTCGATGACGTTGGATTCGCGCGATGGCTTGACTTCCAGGCCGCGGCCGATGACCGTGGCCAGCCAGGCTGTGTAGTCACCCTTGCTGTCGGTTTCGTCTTCCCAACGCTTGCGCATCACGGGGTTGTCTGTGAGTTTGAGGGTACGCACGACACGTTGCGACACGCTTGGGCTCTTGATGATGTCAACCTGGGTGGCCAGGTAGCTGTTGGCCATCATCATGGTGCCGCCAGCAGCGAGCGCGGAGACAGGATCAGGCCGAACGTCGGCCATCACGGTGGCGCTGGCGGTGTAGCTCTTGGGCAGAACCAAACTGATGACCAAGGTCGCGATGACAGAAAACGCTAAAACCGCAAATGCCAAAATCCAGCGGGCTCGGATAATTCTTAAAAACTGATTGAACGTCATGCGGCGGACTCCTGGGCCATCCCCGGATTGTATTGAGTGATGGCGGCGCTCTGCTGTCAAAAAAGACGGGGAAAACCATTTGGCTTTCCCCGTGGCTTGCAGCCAGATGCAAATTCCTTGGCTTTTTCGGCGAGAAAATTATTTCAGGCCAGAAAGCCCCTTGTTGAGCGCTGCTGCGTCAATGCCATTGGCCGATGAGGCCGTGCTGGCGGCGGCCGTGGGTGCCGGTGCCGATGCGGCGGCGGCGCCAGAAGCTGCGCCAGAAGCTGCACCAGCAGCTTTCTCTGCGAATTTGCCCATGTATTCAATCTTGGCCGCGGTGCGCAGATTCTTGGTCTCTTTTTGAATGAACTCTTGCTTGCGCGATTCGGTCAGGAAGCGCTCAATCATGGGTTTGGCCTGGTCCAGGCTGATGGGCTGGGGTTTGCTGGCCGCGACCAGCACGACTTTGAGCCCGCCATTCATGCCCTGGTACATGCCTTTGCCGTCCACCAGCTTGGCAAATTGATCCACCAGGTTCAGCGGCAAGGCTTCGGCCGGCTGGGTGACCTGGTTCACGGCAAACTTCAAACCGCTGCCCTTGAGGACGTCGACAAAGGCTTGTGAACTGTCGGTGACTTGCAGTTTGGGCGTGATTGCCTTGATTTGCTCGGCGTCGCCCTGGATGGTGAAGTCTTGCAGCATGTAGATGCGGCGTTGCGAGAACAGGGCAGGGTGCTCGTCAAAGTACTTCTTGATGTCTTCGGCCGGGGGGGCGCCCACGCTGGCTTGGGCCGCTTTCTCAAGGTAGGCGCGGGCCAGCAGGTTGCGGCGGGTGGCGTCCAGCATCTGGATGATCTGGGGGTCGCGGTCGAGCTTTTGCTCGGTGGCTTTTTGCAAGGCCAGTTCCTGGTCGATCAGGCTTTCCAGGATCTGGCGGCTGGCGGGTTCGGCTTGCTCGGGCTTGAGGCCTTGCTGGCGCTCCAGCACCATGTTGATCTGGTGAACGGTGACTTCTTCGCCGTTGATGCGGGCGGCCGTCTGGGTGGCCTTGGCCCCCTCTTTGCCGTCCTTACCGCAGCCAGCTACCAGGAGGGCGGTGGCCACCACGATGGGAACCAGGGCTGCACGTTGCAGGGCGCGATGACGAGCGAAGGTAGGCTGGTTGGTGTGCATAGGGCTGAAACGAAAAGTTGATGATTGGTGTGACGACTTGATCGTGCAGAGAGACCCGCCGCCGAGGCGGTAAGTTCCCTGGGGACTTCCCTGAAGTCCAAAATTCAGCCAATGAGTGTACGTTCCCGGAACTCCGTTTCATGGGCGGGATTTCGAGCAGCGGTGAGTTCCAAGCAACGGCAGTGTCAAGGTGATGCCGATGCCGACCACGGCGCCAGCCCAATGTGACATTGGCGCGGTGTTCATGCCAAGGCCGGGGCGGGGCAGCAGGGCTTGCCAATCGGGGTTTTCAAGCCAGCATTTGGCCAACATGCCCAAAAGCAGGGCCCAACCGTAGGTGGTGGTCCATTTGGTCGCGCGATCGGGGTTGGTTTCGGTGATCAGGCTGGTGGCGATGATGCTCAGTCCGGCGTGCAACACGCCCGACAAGCCGAAATAGGTGTCCAGCCGAGGGTCGAGCAGAAGGGCCAGGTGTGTGATCGGCCAGGCCAGCAACCAGGCCAGCGCGGTGCGGGGGGGCAGCTTGAGGATCCAGCCCAGGCTCAGGATCAGGGCCAGGCCGCCGAGATTGGCCACCAGATGGCGGGTGTTGGCGTGGAGCCAGGCGCAGGTCCACAGGTTCAGGGGATTTTGATGCAGGCCGGCGCTGGGGTGGAGTGCCCAATGGTCGGGCAGCGTGAGGTCGGGCAGCAGCCCCAGCAAAGCAGGCAGGCCCAGCATCAAGCCGACGCCGGTCCACGCCAAAGGCCCGATAAAGCGGTGGGTCACGTCGGGGCAGAGGGGGGGCGCCCACTGAACACGGCACCCCACAAGCGCAGGACCGCGTCGCGGTGGGGCTGGATCGCGTCTTTGGCCTCGCTGGCCAGTTGCAGGGCGGACTCGTCCAGGCGGGCCCGGTGCTGAACGCGCCGCAGTTCGCGGTAGGCCTGGCCCGCTTCATGGCCCATGCCCGCAGGCAGCAGGCCCGCTTGTTCGGCCCGCAGCAGCAGGGCGATGTTGCCGACGTTTTCCTGCAGGGCGGGGTGGGCGTGGCTGTGCGCCAGCACGAGGTATTGCACGGCGAATTCGACGTCGATCATGCCGCCGGCGCTGTGTTTGACGTCGAACTTGTCGGGCGGGCAGGCGTGGGCGGCGCGCAGGCGTTCGCGCATGGCCAGCACTTCGTCGCTGAGGGCCCGGGTGTCGCGCACCATGGACAAGATCGCGCGGCGGGTCGTCTCAAAACGGGCGGCCAGGGCTGGGTCGCCAGCGCACCAGCGTGCGCGGCTGAGGGCCTGGTGCTCCCAGGTCCAGGCGGTGTTGCTGCCGCGCTGGCGCTGGTAGTCGTCGAACGAGTGGAAGGAGGTGACGAGCAGGCCGGCATTGCCGTTGGGGCGCAGCGCCGTGTCGATGTCGAACAACTCGCCAGCCGAGGTGCGCAGGGTCAGCCAGTTGATGACCTTGCGGGCGAAGAACAAATAGGCGTCGATGGGGTCGGGGGTGTCGGGGTCGCCATCAGGCGCGGGGCGGTCTTGGGTGTCGTCGAACAGGAAGACGACGTCCAGGTCGCTGCCGTAGCCCAGTTCCTTGCCGCCCAGCTTGCCGTAGGCGATGACGGCGAAATGCGGTTCGCGGCCAATGGCGTAGCGCGCCTGCTTGGTCGGGCGCTGTTGCAGGTGGCCCCAGGCCCATTTCAGGGTGATGTCGAGGGTGGCGTCGGCCAGAGCGGAGAGGTCGTCGGCGACTTGCTCGACCGTCAGCAGCTTTTCAACGTCGCGCACCAGGGTGCGGAAGATTTCGGCGTGGTGGGCGCGGCGCAGGGTGTCGAGCAGGGCTTCTTCATCGGCCTGGCCGGCGCGCTCCCAGCCGCGGTGTCGGTCTTGCAGATCCCGTTGGTAGGCGATGGGGTCGAAGCGGCCTTCCAGCAGGCGAGGGTCGGCGAGTTCGTCGATCACGCCAGGGTGGAGCATGAGGTAGCGCGTGGACCATTTGGCCAGGCCCAAGAGGCGCAGCAGGCGCTTGAGCACTTCGGGGCGTTCGGCCAGCAGGGACAGGTAGCTGTCGCGGCGCAGCAGGGGGTTCAGCCAGTCGATGAAACGCAATATGGCGTCTTGGCCGAGGCAGTCTTGCGGGGTGGCTTCAGCGCAGTCTTCGCTGGTGTAGGCCAGCAGGGTGGCGCGGCCAATGAGCTTGGCCAGCCTGAGTTTGGCGGTGTCGCTGAGCAGGTTGACGCGCGGCTGGGCGGCGAAGGTGCGCACGTGCGAGGCGATGGGCTCGGGCAGTTTGGCGATGAACTCTTCGCTGTCAACCGGCAGGGGCGGGCCGCCGCAGGATCGGCAGCCGCCGGGTTTGCTGCTGGGCGCATTGCCTTCGTGCAGCAAGGCGTCGAACTCGGTGGCGACCAGCTCGCGCACATTGCACAGGATGTCGAGCAACTGGCAGGTGCCGCTGTTGCAGTCGGGCTTGTCTTCGCTGGGTTTGCCCAGGCCGAGGCTGGCGGCGATCCAGCCCAGGTCAGCGTCGTTGGTGGGGAGCAGGTGGGTTTGCTGGTCGTCCAGGTACTGGATGCGGTGTTCAACCTGGCGCAGGAAGGTGTAAGCCTGGGCGAGCTTGTCGGCGGTGGCATCGGAGATCAGGCCCCTTGCCGCCAGGCGTTTCAAGGCCTTGAGGGTAGAGCGGGTGCGGATTTCAGGGAACTGGCCGCCGCGCACCACTTGCAGCAATTGCACGGTGAATTCGATCTCGCGGATGCCGCCGCGCGAGAGCTTGACGTCGTTGGCGCGCTCGGGGCGGCCGGCGGCGCGGCGGTTGGCCTCGTCGCGGATCTTGCGGTGCAGTTGGCGCAGGCCTTCGAAGATGCCGTAATCAAGGTAGCGTCGGAAGACGAAGGGGATGACTACATCGCGCAGGGCCAGCGAGCGGGCGTGGCGGGCGCCTTTGGGCATGGCGGCGCGCGGCGCGACGATGCGGCTTTTGAGCCAGGCAAAGCGCTCCCATTCGCGGCCTTGAACCAGGAAATATTCTTCCAGCATGGCCAGGCTGACCACGGGCGGGCCCGAGTTGCCGTTGGGGCGCAGGGCCAGGTCAACGCGGAAGACGAAGCCGTCTTCGGTGGTGTCGCCGATCAGGCTGAACAGGCGCTTGGCGACGTTCGAGAAGTATTCGTGGGCACTGATCTGGCCTTTGAGGCCGCCACGACCGTCGTCGATGCCGGTGGTCTGGCCGTCGTCTTCGTAGACGTAGACCAGGTCGATGTCGGACGAGACATTCAACTCGCGCCCGCCCAGCTTGCCCATGCCGATGACCCACAGGTCGATGCGCTGGCCTTGCTCATTCAAGGGTGCGCCATGGACGGCGTCAAATTCTTGCTGGGCGCAGATCAGGGCGCGCTCCAGGGTGACTTGGGCCAGCTCGGTCATGGCGGTGGTCACGTCGGCCAGTTGGCACGATTGCTCGACGTCGTTGCAGGCCAGGCGTTCGAGCACCAATTGGCGGGCCACGCGCAAGGCCGAGGGCAGGGCTCGCCCCTCCGTCAGCAGGTGGTCAATCAGGGTGGCAATGGTGTCTTCGGTGGGGGTGCCGGGTGCCTGTTGGGCATACGCGTCGCGTTCAGCGGCGTACCGGCGACGGATGCGCTGCACGAACCGCGAGTAGTCCGCGTGGGCCCGGGATGGGGCTGTGTCAGTGGGGTTAAAGAATGTGAAGCCCATGAGACTAGGTGAGGGTCTGTGCTAGGGTGATCGATTGTCTGGCCCCGCAACTGATTCTGGAATGGTAGGGCAGTTGCGTTTCACAAGATGGCGAATTTGGCCCGCCTGGACGACAGTTTTGTTTCATGCCCACGATTTCTTCTGATTCTTCTGGCCATCCCAAGGTGAGCAAAGCGCCCTCGCTGCTCCGAGCGGGGAGATGGTGTTTGCTGACTTTGGCGGTGCTGCTGTTCATGGCCGCGATGGTTTGGTGGGCGTTGTTGTTCCAAATTCTGCCCCGAATCGGCTCGTGGCGTGGCGCGTTGGCCCAACAAGCCACAAAGGCACTGGGGGTGCCTGTGCGCATTGGCGCCTTGTCGGGCCAAGCCGAGGGCTGGTCACCCGTGTTGTCATTGAAAGAAGTGGCGCTGCTGGACGAACGCGGCAGCGTGGCCCTGCGCCTGCCGGAAGTGACGGCGCGGATTTCGCCCAGCAGCCTGTGGCCCACAGCTTTGTGGCGCCAGGAGGTCCGGCTGGACCGGTTGGTGCTGGTGCGCCCCGAATTGCAGGTGCGCCGGGACTTGGCCGGTGACCTGCATGTGGCGGGCTTGAGGCTGGCGTCCAACGCCGCGCCCACGGGCAATGGGCAGGTGTTGGACTGGGTACTGTCCCAGGGCTTGATCCGCATCGAGCAAGGCACTGTGCGCTGGACCGATGAGTTGCGCCAGGCGCCGACGCTGGTGCTGCAGAAGGTGGACCTGAACTTGAGCCGCCACCCCGGATTGGGCACGCAGGTGCACCATTTGTCGGTGTTGGCCACGCCCTTGCTGGAGTTTGGTCAGCGCTTCGAGGTCAAGGCCAGGATGACGCAGCCTTTGTGGACCTTGTCCGCGCAAGAGGCCGCCTCATCCAAGGCGCTGGAGTTGCCCTGGTGGCGGCGTTGGTTGGGCGATGCGCCCAAGGCCACCGATTTGAGCAGTTGGTCGGGCAAGTTATCGGTGAACCTGCCGCATGCGGATGTGCAGTCTTTGCGCAAACACGTGGACCTGCCCATTGATGTCGAGGGGGGGCGTGGCCGCATGGCGGCGGAGCTGGTCCTCAAGCAGGGACGGCCCACCAGCCTGCTGCTTGACCTGAATGTGCATGATGTGAGCATTCGCCTGGAAAAAGGTTTGCAGCCCTTGGCATTTCGGGACCTGAGTGGGCGCATCACGGCCCGCAGTGAGCGCACCGAATCTCACGTGGCCCTGGAAAAACTGGCCTTCACCACCACCGAAGGGCTGGTGTGGCCGGCCAGTTCGGCCCAGCTGGCATGGCGGCATGCGCCCTTGCAAGGGCAGATCAACGCCGAGGTCTGGCGCCAGACCCTGGGCGGCCAGGTGGATGCCGACCGCCTGGATCTGGGCGTGCTGGCCCGCCTGGCCGATCGCTTGCCGATCTCGACCGCGATGCGGCGCACCTTGGCGGATCTGGCCCCCGAGGGCGTGGGCCGGCAATTGACCTGGCACTGGGAAGGCCCGGCCGATGACCCGCGCGAATACAGCGCGCGCGCTCAGATCAAGGGCTTTGGGTGGGCGGCCTCGGCCAAGCAGGGGCGGCCCGGTCTGGCCGAGGCCGACATCGACCTGAAGGCCGACGAGCATGGCGGCCAGGCCACCGTGGCGATCGAGAAAGGTTGGGTCGAACTGCCCGGTGCGTTCGACGAGCCTCGCCTCCCTTTGACCTCGATGGCGGCGCATGTGAACTGGCGCATCAAGCCGGCCAACCAGCCTGAGTTGCCAGCGCAGTTGCAGGTGGAGGTCAAGAGGGCCACATTCGCCAACGACGATGCCGAAGGCGAGTTGCAAGCCACTTGGCAGACGGGGCCTGGCACCGGCGCTGGGGTGGCAGCCCGTTTCCCTGGCCACCTGGACCTGGAGGGCAAGCTGGCTTGGGGGCAGGCCAACCGAGTCTGGCGCTACCTGCCCTCGGTCATCCCCTTCCATGCCCGCGACTACGTGCGCATGGCCGTGCGCGAGGGGCGTGGCGAGAAAGTCACTTTCGAGGTCAAAGGCGACCTGGCGGGTTTTCCTTTCAAGGATGACCAGGGCGGGCGCTTTCGGGTGCGTGTGCCCGCCAAGAACGTGACCCTGGACTACGTGCCTGCGGCCATGCTGGAGGCCGATGGCGTGCCCACTCAGACTCGCTGGCCGGCGTTCACGGGGCTGGATGGCGATTTGATTTTCGAGGGCCTGCGCTTGCGCATCCAGGGCGCCAAGGCGCAGTTGGGTGGATTGGGCACGGGCAGTTTCCTGCTGCGCGATGTCGAGGGGCGGATTGAGAACCTGGCGTCCGACGATCCGCACCTGGAAATCCGTGGCCAGGGGCGCGGCCCCCTGAACGACCTGCTGCGCTACATGGCCGTGTCCCCCGTGGGGGTGTGGACGGGCAACCTGTTGCACAAAGCCGAAGGCACTGGCACTGGCAGTTTGCAACTGGCCTTGGACATCCCGCTGAACCACACGGCCAACACCGGCTTGCGTGGCCGCGTCAGCTTGGCCGAGCAAGATCAGGCCACATTGCGCCTGCACCCCAGCGTTCCACTGTTGCAAAAGGTGCGGGGGCAGGTTGATTTCACCCAGAAGACGTTGAAGGTTTCGGCCGTCGCCAATGTGTGGGGGCAGGACGTGACCGTGGAGGGCCAGCAGGATGCCAGCGGCGCCCCCAAGTTCGTGGCCCAGGGCCTGATCACGGCCGAAGGCTTGCGCACGGCCAGCGAATGGCCCGCGCTGGCCCAACTGGCACGGCGCATGACGGGGCAGACGGCGGTGACCGTCACCGTGGCCTTGCCCAAGGTCACCTCGGACCAGGCCGCCACCGCTGCGGCCCAGCCAGAGCTGCAGGTGGTGTCCACCCTGCAAGGCTTGGCGGTGGACCTGCCTGCCCCCTTGAGCAAACGCGCCGAGAGCATCTGGCCCCTGACGATGATCCACCGAAGTGACGACCCCAACGGCCTCAGCGACGCTTTGCTGGTGGAGCTGGGTGCCGCCCAGTCGGCCAACGCCGCTGGCGCGCCCTGGCTTCGGGCGGATTTTCGCCGTGATGTGAGGGGCGACCAGGCCAAGGTCACCCGGGGCGCTATGAGCCTGGTGCAAACCACGGCGGGTGGTGGCGCCATTGCCGTGCTGGTTTTGCCGCCCAAAGGCGTGGTCGCCCAAGTCACCGTGCCCACGCTGGACCTGGACGCCTGGCAAGGCCTGGCCCGGGTGGTGCGTTCACCCTCCAACGACACCGTCGGACCGGGTGAGGACTACCTGCCCGAGACCTTGAGCCTGCGCACCGGCGTGCTGAACTACCAGCAGCGCAATCTGCGCAATGTGAACGTGACGCTGGCCCACCCCAACCCGGGCGTGTGGCGCGCGCAGATCGAATCCGACCAACTGGCCGGCCAGGTCGAGCTGCGGCCCGAGACCTCGCCCCTGGCCAGCGGGCCGGCCGGCAACCGCATCGTGGCGCGCCTGTCGCGCCTGTCGGTGCCGGCGGCTGAAGCCGAAGCCTTCGAGGACCAGGCGGCGCTGCAGCTGCTGACGCCTGAGACCGTGACCGTGCCTGCGCTCGACATCGTCATCGATCAGCTGGATTGGCGGGGCCTGCCCTTGGGCAAGATGGAGGTGGAGGCCATCAACCGCCTGGTACCGGGGGCCGGTGGCGTGTGGCAGCCCGAATGGCGCTTGAACAAGCTGCGCATGACCAACCCCGAAGCCCAACTCAATGCCAGCGGCAACTGGATGGCGGTGGGCCCGCTGCCCGGTGCCAGCGCCAAGCCCAAGCACAAAGCGGCCTTCAACTTCACACTCGACCTCAACAACAGCGGCGGCCTGTTGGGCCGCCTGGGATTGCCGCAGACCTTGAAGGGCGGCAAGGGCCAGCTCACCGGCCAGATAGCTTGGTTGGGCTCGCCCCTGGAGCCCAACCCCGCGACCATGTCGGGTGAGTTGTCCGTGAACATCAAGGAAGGGCAGTTCCTCAAGGTCGATCCGGGCATCGCCAAGCTGCTGGGCGTGCTCAGCCTGCAGTCATTGCCGCGGCGCCTGGTGCTGGATTTTCGCGATGTCTTCCAGCAAGGCTTTGCCTTTGACGCCATTGATGGCGACGTGTCCATCAAGCAAGGCGTGGCCGACACCCGTAACCTGCGCATGCGCGGCGTGCAGGCTGTGGTGATGATGGAAGGCCAGGCCGACCTGGCGCGCGAAACCCAGAATCTGCACGTGTTCGTGGTGCCCGAGGTGAACGCTGGCACGGCTTCGCTGGCCTACGCCGTCATCAATCCTGCTGTGGGCCTGGGCACCTTCATCGCCCAAGTGTTGTTGCGCAAGCAAGTGGCCGAGGCCAGCACCCGGCAGTTCAGCATCACCGGCGCCTGGGCTGACCCGCAGGTCGAGCGCGTGCAGCGATCACTGCTGGCGCCATTGCCTGCGGCCTCGCAACCCGCCGGGCTCACAGGGACGAAAAAACCTTTTTGAGCAAGGCGCTGCCCGTGCCAACAGGGTCATTGCGGATGCGGCGCTCTTCTTCGCCGATCACGAAGTACAGGCCGTCCAGCGCCTTGGTGGTGACGTGTTGCTGCACGGTGGCCGCCTGCTTGCCTTTGATCAGGCCCATGCTGCTGACCTGGCCGGCCAGTTCGTTGTAGCGCTTGGCCAGCGACAGTTTCTCAACCGCCTTGTTGACCAGGGGCGTGAACTGAACCGCCAAAGGCTCGCGTGTTTTGGCGGCGAAAAAATCCGTCACCGCGTGTTCGCCACCCGACAGAATTTGCCGCGCGTCTTGCACCGACATGCCCTTGATGGCATTGCGCAGCAGCGGCAGCGCCAGGCTCACCGCGTTCTCGGCCGCGTGGTTCATGGCGTTGATCAGGTCGTCCATCTGCTGGCCACGGCCCATGGCGCGCAACAAGGGCGCTGCTTTTTCCATCACTTCGGGCAAAGGGATGCGGATTTTGTCATTGCCCATGAAGCCATTGACCTGCCCCAATTGCTTGACGGCAATGTCTGCGCCGCGTTCAAGCGCCGCGCACACGGCGCCGCTGGCATCCGCTTGGCTGAAAGCCGCTGCCCGTGCGCTGGACGAGGCCAGCAGGGACAATGCCATGCTGCCGGCCAAGGCCTTGCAAGCAGACGACAATATGATCTCACGACGGTTCATTAAGTGATCCACTGACACAGCTCCACTGACCAACGGCCATGAATTTCAACAGACGACATCTTGCCCTGATCGCCCTGGCCGTGCCACTGTTTCTGTCTGGATGTTTTTGGGACACCCAGGCACCCCTGCCTGATTTGCCCTACACCCGGATCGATGGCAGCCAGCACCGCACCTCTGATTTGAAGGGGCAGGTCACCCTGATCAACTTCTGGGCCACCAGCTGCACCACCTGCGTCAAAGAGATGCCCCAACTGATTGCCACGCAGCACAAGTTCAAGGCGCAAGGCTTGCAGACCCTGGCCGTGGCGATGCAGTACGACCCACCCGCCTACGTGATGCAATTCGCGCAGAGGCGGCAACTGCCTTTCCAGGTGGTGATGGACCACACGGGCGATCTGGCCAAAGCCTTTGGCCCGGTGCAGCTGACGCCCACCACCTTCGTGGTGAACAAAAAGGGCGAGATCGTCAAGCGCTACATCGGCGAGCCTGATTTTGCCGCCTTGCACACGCTGCTGGGCCAACTGCTGGCCGAGCCCGCCTGAGCCACCCGCGCCATGCCGGTCGGGCTGATGCCGGAGATCTCGAAGGTGTGGCCTTCGTCCAGCAGCTCGATGAACACGAGCTCGGGCACTTCCTGGCGGATGCTGCCCCTCGTTGCAGAACTCGACCGCATCACTCACCGAGTTCACGAAGTCCAGCACCAGCCCCATGGACTTGATGGACTCGCGCACCAGCCCGCGCACATCGCGGCGGGCCGCCAGCAACTCTTGCCAGCGTGCCAACTCCTGCTCATCCGGGCTGAGTCGCGATTCATACGGGTTGGCGTTTGGTACGGACGCTGCCAATGGGGCTTGTCCATCCCACGCTTGGGTGAAACCCTGGCGCTTTGTCCATAATGGGCGCATGAAAAAGAGCTGGTGGAGCATTGGCGCTTGGACGCTGTCGATCGTGGGTTGCCTGGCCTTGGTGGCGTGCAGCCCTGCCTTGGATTGGCGCAGCGTGCGGCCCGAGCACGCGCCGGCTTTGCAGGCGGTGTTTCCCTGCAAACCGAAGCAAGTCGACCGTTCATTGACCTTGCCCGCTTTGCCCGGGCCACCCGTGACCATGCACCTGGTGTCGTGCAAAGTGGGCGAGTCCATCTGGGCGCTCAGCTACTTTGATGCGCAAGAGATCACCCGGGTGCCGCTGGCCCTGGCGGCGGACAACCGCGCCCTGCGCGACAACCTGGAAGCGGTCAGCCGCCTGGGGTCGCCACCGGCCGTGGCCACGGTGTCGGCGGAGGACCTGGGGCCTGCGCAAGTCATCGGCATGACCCCTAACGCCTTGTCGCGGCATTGGCGTTTGGTGGGGCGACGGCCGGCGGGCAACGGTGAAAGCGCGCCGGTGGAGGTGCACGCGTGGCATTTTTCCCACGGTTTGATGGTTTACCAGGCCAGCCTGTGGCGTCCCATGCCGCCTGCAAGTGCCAAGGATTCCACCGACTCGGTCGAGACATTCATTCAGGGCTTCAAATTTTCGGATTGAGCAGCCCATAATCGTTGGTATGCCCGGCTTGTTCCTCATCGCGCACGCCCCTCTGGCTTCTGCCCTGAAGCTGGCGGCGCAGCATTGTTTTCCAGAAGCCGCCCAGGCCATGCAGATCCTGGATGTGCCTGCCAATTTGCCGCCCGATGAAATCGAAGCGCAATGCCGGATCATCCTGGAGATGCTGCAAAAGGCCGATCCCCGGGGTGAAGCCCTGATCCTGGCCGATGTGTTCGGCGCCACGCCGTGCAACATCGTGCAGCGACTGGCCGACGGCGTTCGCGCCAAGGTCATCACCGGCGTGAACGTGCCCATGCTGTGGCGTGCCCTCAATTACGCCAATGAACCCCTGGACACCCTGATCACCCGCGCGGTGGCTGGCGGTACCCAGGGCGTCATGCAAATCGCGACCAACCGGCCCCAAAACCAGGCCAGCCAACCCACCAATGATCAAGACCACCATCAACATCAGCAATAAGCTGGGGCTTCACGCGCGCGCATCGGCCAAGTTCACCAAGCTGGCCAGCAGCTTTCCGTGCGACGTCTTCATGAGCCGCAATGACCGGCGTGTGAACGCCAAAAGCATCATGGGTGTGATGATGCTGGCCGCCGGCCTGGGCTCGGCGGTGGAACTGGAGTGCGATGGCCCCCGCCAAGAAGACGCCATGAAGGCGCTGGTGGCGCTGATCAACGACAAGTTCGGCGAAGGCGAATAAAGCCCTCATCAGGGTCGATCCCCATTGGGTGGGGTGATCCGGCCTGCGATTACTGCACAGTCCAGTGCTTCCTTGTCGCGCCATTGCGACAACTTGCGCACACATTTGGGGTCAAGCAAGGCACAGTTGGGCCGATATTGCACAGATACGTTTTGCAACGTGCATGTTTCTAACAAACCCGTTGAACGAATTCAATCATTTGGAGCTGTCTGTATGAACAATTTTCGCCGTGATGCATCGTCGGCCTGCGCACTGACCCTCAAGACCGTGGCCCTGGCAGCGGCCCTTAG
>NZ_JACMNS010000169.1 GCF_014378415.1 Aquabacterium sp. | reverse complement strand
CTACAAAAACCACATGCACCTGAACCGCTGGCACAGCGGCACGGTGAAGGTGCGCTCGCTGCCACCCATCCCAACCGCCGGGCTGAGCCTGGACGACATGCCCGCACTGATCGAGCGGTGTCGCACCCAAATGCAAGAATGTATCCAGAGCATGGACCGCGAGATCGCCGCCGCTGATCAGAGTTTGAAAGCAAGAGGCGGAGTGCGCGGCCAGCATTGAGCGCGAACACTGAGGCCTTCTGACCAACGATGGGGTGTTGTCATGGGGGATGAAGCGCGCTGGGCCGAACTGTTGCGCCGCGAACTTGTGGGCTTCACTTCGCTTTGCGGAAGGTTAAGTTGTGGCGGGTGTCGAGCCCGCCCGCCATGGGTTTGAGCGCCTTGAGGCCATGAAAACGCAGGCGGGATGGGCCACCCCAGACCAGCACGTCGCCATCGTGCAGCGGGAGTGTGCGCAAAGGCTCTGATCGTTTCAGGCCACCCACCTGGAAGGTCGCCGCTGCGCCGATGGAGACCGACACGATGGGCTGCCCCAGGTCTTGCTCGTCCCGGTCCTGGTGAACGCCCAGCGCCGCGCCGCTGTCATAGCGGTTGACCAGGCAGGCGTCGGGCTCGAAATTTTCAAACCCTGCCGTGGCCGCAGCGTTCTGTGCCAAGGCCATGAAGCTGTCCGGCATGGCGGGCCAGGGGCGATCGGTGAGCGGGTCGGTGTGGGTGTATCGGTAGCCCGAGCTGGAAGACGTCCAGCCCCAAGGACCGCAGTTGGTCATGGCCACCGACATGTGTTTGCCGCCGCTGACCTGCATGTGCCGGAAAGCTGCCTGGGCCGCGATCAAGTCGATCTGCGCCAGCAGGGGGGCGGTGTCGACGAAGGCTGACAACCAAAAAAACCCCTCGGCCAGCTCGATGCAATTGGCTTGGGGTTCAAACAGGGATGATGGCGGCCTCATGACCGCTCAGTTTACGGCGGGCTTGGCCGTTCACTGAAAGCCGTCAACCGGCATGTTTTCAGTGCGTTGCTCTTTGCGCTTTTCCCACTCGTCGCGAGCGCTGAGGCTTGCTGAGGCCTTGGGGGTCTCATCCTGCGGCCGGTAGCGCCACAAAGTGGTCAGCACGGAGGCGGCCAGCAGCAAGATCGCGCTGCACATGCTGGGGCCGCTGAACCCAAAAACAGGGATCAAGGCCGCGCCGACCAAGGCGTAGATGAAGGGCAGCATTTTGTACAGCGATTCCGGGATCCACATGTTAGTTGCCACGATTGGCCCATTAGTAACAATGTGTTCATCTTCTCAGAACCAAGCAGGCATGGGTGAGGTGGCCCCCCCAATGCAAAGGGGCGTTGCGGATTTCAATGAAATTAACGTGGGTATGTCACGTTCAAGCCGGGTTCAAACGGTCGCGCAATTCGCTCAAGGTGGTGCGCAAGGACACCAACTGTTGCTTCGTCATGTCCATCTGGCACCCAACGGCTTGGGGAATGGACTGCGCCTGCTCTTTCAGCGCCCGACCTGATGCGCTCAAGGTGATGCGCACGCGGCGCTCGTCCTCCTGATCGCGCTGGCGTTGCACCAGGCCAGCCGCCTCCAGCCGTTTAAGCAAGGGGGTGAGGGTGCCCGAGTCCAGTTGCAAATGCTGGCCCAGGTCATTGACGGTGAGGTCGGCGTGCTCCCACAGCACCATCATCACCAAGTACTGTGGGTAGGTCAGCCCCAGGGGCGCCAGCAGCGGCTTGTAGAGCTTGGTCATGGCCAGCGATGCCGAGTACAAGGCAAAGCAAAGCTGGCGATCCAGGCTCAGCGGGTCGTCCGATGGACTGGGTGGTTTGGCATCAGGCATGACGCTATGGTAGCGATCAAGCCTAAGCCGCGTCGGGATTGAGCTTTTCGATGGATTCGCTGATTTCCAGCCAGCGGTGCTCTAGCACCTCGACCTGGTCGCTGACGATTTTCAGGCGCTTGCCTTGGTCGGCTCGGGCCGTGGCAGACAGTTTGGCGTCACCCAGCGCGGTGGTGAGATCGTCACGCTCGGTGGTCAAGGTGGCCATTTGCTGCTCGACCTTTTTGAGGTCGTTTCTCAAAGGCTTGGCTTGCTCTTGCAGTTTCTGGCGGGCCGCTTGATGGGCCTTGCGTTCATCGCCGGACGACTCTTTGGCCGCGGCCTTGACCTGCTGTTGCTTGACGGCCTGCTTGTTCTGATCGCGCGCCTTGCGGGCGGCCTGGGCCACCTGTTTGCTTTGCTCTTGCAGCCACTTCTGGTAGTCGTCCAGGTCGCCATCAAAGGTTTGGACGCCGCCATGCGTGACCAGCCAGAACTCATCGCACACTTCGCGCAGCAGGGCGCGGTCGTGGCTGACCAGCATGACGGTGCCTTCAAAGCCGTTCAGCGCCATGCTCAGGGCCTCGCGGGTGGTCAGGTCCAAATGGTTGGTGGGTTCATCGAGCAGCAGCAGGTTGGGGCGTTGCCACACCACCAAGGCCAGCACCAGGCGGGCTTTTTCACCGCCGCTCATCAGGCCGACTTGCTGGTTGACCATCTCGCCGGTGAAGCGGAAGCTGCCCAGAAAATCGCGCAGCTCTTGCTCGCGGCCTTGAGGGCCAAGCGTGCGGGCCAGACGCACCATGTGCTCCAGCGGGCCTTCGTCCAGGCGCAGCACGTCCAGCTCCTGCTGGGCAAAGTAACCAATGCTCAGGCCCTTGCCTTCGGTGACGGTGCCAGAGATGGGGGGCTGCATGTGGGCCAGCGTTTTGACCAGGGTTGATTTGCCCTGACCGTTGGCGCCCAGGATGCCGATGCGTTGGCCTGGCATGACCGAGCGGTTGATGTCATTCACGATGACCGTGTCGCGGCCTTCTTCAGAGCGGTAGCCGCACACCAGGTCGGACATGGCCAACATGGGGTTGGGCAGGCTTTGCGGTTCGCGGAACTCGAAGTCGAAATCAGCGGCGCCCAGCACGGGGGCGATCTTTTCCATGCGCTCCAGGGCCTTGACGCGGCTTTGCGCCTGCTTGGCCTTGGAGGCCTTTGCCTTGAAGCGCTCGATGAACTTGCTCAGGTGGGCGATGCGGTCTTGCTGTTTGGAAAACGCGGCTGACTGTTGGTTCATGCGTTCGGCGCGCATGAACTCAAACGCGGTGTAGCCACCTGTGTAGCGGGTGAGCTTGGCCTCGTCCAGGTGCAGGGTGACCTTGGTGATGGCGTCGAGGAATTCGCGGTCGTGGCTGATGACGATCATCGTGCCTTCGTAGCGCTGCAACCAGGCTTCCAGCCAGACCAGGGCGTCCAAGTCCAAGTGATTGGTGGGCTCGTCCAGCAGCAGCAGTTGCGAGGGGCACATCAGCGCGCGCGCCAATTGCAGGCGCATCCGCCAGCCGCCTGAGAAGCTGTTGACGGGTGCTTCCAGCTGTTCAATGGCGAAACCGAGTCCCAGCAGCAAGGCTTGGGCACGGGCGGGCGCGTCGAAATGGCCAACCTCGGCCAGCAGGGCATGCGCTTCGGCCATGGCATTGCCGTCGCCTTCGTGCTCGGCACGGTCGAGTTCGGCACGGGCCTGCATCAAGCGGGCGTCGCCTTGCAGCACGTATTCGGTGGCCGGGGCTTCGGTTTCCGGCATGTCTTGCGCCACTTCCGCCAAGCCGCCCGGTTTGAGCCACGAGGCGGGGATTTCAACATCACCCGCGTCTGGCTGCAGACGCCCTGCCAGCAAGGAGAACAGCGATGATTTACCTGCGCCGTTTCGACCGATCAGCCCCACCTTTTCTCCGGGATGCAAGGTCGCGCTGGCCTGCTGTAGGACCGCTTTGGTACCACGGAGCAGGGAAATATTCTTGATAACGATCATGGGGCGCGGGTGAACTCAATTGGGCCAAGGGCGGCGCGGCAGTGTAACAAGCCCGGTTAAACCCGCGGATGGCGATGCATGTCTGGATGATGGTCACCGCTTGCTACAGTTTGTAAGCAGATGTCCGACAACCATACAAGAACCCTGTGATGCAGCGGTTGTCTGGCTTGTAGAAATGGAGTCGAAAATGCAACTGAAGATCAAACTATCGGTCTTGCTAGCCGCGGCGATGGTGGCCCAGTCGGCGACTTCGACCACTACAACCAGCACGTTCACAGTCACCGCCGCGGTAGCCTCAACGTGCACGGCGGCCACATCCAATGTGGGCTTTGGTGCCTACAACCCCGCCAGTGGCACAGCCAACGACGCCACCGGCGCTGCGCTGGTCACGTGCACCAATGGCTCCACCTACACCGTCAGTCTCGATGCCGAGGTGAATGCCGGTGGGGCCAGTGTG
>NZ_JACMNS010000168.1 GCF_014378415.1 Aquabacterium sp. | reverse complement strand
CTGAACCTTCAGGATGTCGATGCCGTACTCTTCCGTGCCCAGGCGAAACGTGAGGAATTCACGGCCAGATACCGCATGCTGAATTTGACGGGCTGGATTGCCCCGGCTGGACAAACTACCGGGCGCGCCGGGCCGTACCGCTGATGTTGGCTTGGGGGCGGCTACTTGAAGGGCTTCCATACACGTCCTCGAATCGAATAGAAATGGTCTTCCTAGAATGTCGGTTGTTGGGCGGCAAACTTGAGCTTTCGTTGTGCACGCATGGAGATGCCGAGCTGTACGCCAGCGGCGACACCGACCAGGCCCTCGATCGCTGGGCCAAGCGCATGGCGGCCTGGCCAAAAGGGGATCAGCCGGAAGATGCCCCGCTGGTTGAGAAGGACCACGTTGCGGCCAAACGCACGCACCGCGACATGCACTGCGAATTTGACAACGACCTGAAGGTTAAGGCACCTGTCGATGCTTAAGGGGTGCCCGCGCGGCGCTTGGATGTGTGGCGCAAGGGTGATGGTGCAGGCACGGGCTCTGCATGCTCGGTGTTGCCGTCCAGCTTGATCACACGACGATCCAGTTGAGCGTCCAGGCGGTCCATCGCCTCGCGGGCCTGAACGGCGGTGGCCTGCCAGTCCTCGGTGCTGCGGATGATGGTGGGCTTGATCAACACCACCACCTCTTTTTTGCGCGAGGTCTCAATGCGGTTGCCAAACAGGGTGCTGGTGACCTGGTTCGCACCGGAACCTGGCATGCCCGAGCGGCTCCTGTTGGATTCCATCTGCATCAGGCCGCCAATGGCCACGATGTTGCCATCGGGGATGCGCACGATGGTGTCCGTTTCGTTCACGCTGCTATAGGCCAGGGGCAGTTTGTAGTTGCCCACGGCACCCAGGTCGATCTGCTTGGTCACGGTCGACACCGCCGTCACCGAAGGGTGAATGTGCAGGGTGATCATGCCGCCATCGTCGATCTGAGGGGTCACGTCCAGGGCGATGCCCGAAAAGAAGGGCGTCAGCGTGATCGTGGGCAAGGTGGTCGTGCTACCAGTGCTGTTGTTGCCTGACCCGACCGAACCGCCTTGCACGGCGGTGACGAAGAACTCATCACTGCCGACCTTGAGCACCGCCTTTTGATTGTTCATGGCGGCCACGCGCGGGCTGGACAGTACTTGCACTTCACCATGCGTTTCCAGGAAGCCAAGCACGGCTTCGAAGCCCTTGGTGGCCAATGACAGCCCCAGGATCCCGGAGCCGGCCCCTGGAAGGGGAATCGTGTCCGCAGCCAGTGCCAGGCCCGAGTTGATGCCGAGGGCTGGCAGGCCATTGCTGTTGGCGGCCAGGGGGTTGCCGGCGCGACCGCTGGCTTGTCCAATCGCCGACTTCGTGCCCAGGATGGACCAGTCAATGCCGCTCTGGAAACCGTCCCGCAGTTCGACTTCCAGAATCTTGGCTTCCAGCATCACTTGCCTCTCGACCGAGAAGCGGGTGGAGCGCAAGAACGATTCGACTTGTCTGAGTTCGTCAGGCATGCCCCGCACGGCAATCACGCCCGCTTGAGGACTGGTCACCACGCTGCGGCCATTGGCCGTGCCGATCATGGTTTTGAGCGTGATGGAGATCTCGGCCCACAGGTCGGTGGTGGAGGTGGTCGAGACCTGGCTGCTTTCCTGGCGGTCGGCAGCTTTGGCCGCGCCTGTGCTGCCGGATGCCGTGCTACTTGAGCCGCCGCCTGTGGGGGTACTGGGCCCCTGACCAGAGGTGATGCGCACATCGCTGTTGCCTCGCCGCTGAGAGTTCAGGTAGTTCACGTTGAACAGGCGCGTTTGCAGCGTTGGCGGAAAGATGGTGATGCGCCGGCCATCCATCTTGAAGTCGTAGCCATAGACATCGCGGATGGACTCCAGCGCCTCCAGCAAGGTCACGCCTTTGAGGGTGACGGACAGTGTGCCGGTGACCTCCGGGTGCAGGAGCATGCTGTAGCGGGTATCTGCCACAAGCGCCAGGAACACGTTGCGAGTCGATGCGGAATTGACGACCAGGTCGAAGCGTTCGTCACGGGGTGCGGTGGGCGCGGCACGGACCACGGGTGCTGGCGCCGCTGCCACTTGTTCTACAGGCGCATCACTGTTGCCCAGACGGGTGGGCAAGTCCATGCGCAGGCTCAGCATGGGGCTGGTTTGTGTTCTGTAGTTGCCTGCTGGGGTGCTGCAACCCAGCAGTGATGCCATGCAGGCCGCAGCCACCAAAATGCGTAAGCCGACTTGGGCGGAAGGGAAGGGCGGGTGCAAAAATTGGTGTGGGGTCACGGCGCATCCTTTTTGGCCGCTGGAGAGCGGCGATGCCGTTGATGGGACGACGCGGTTGGGGCCGTCGGACGTTTCATGACATCGGGGTAGATGGCCACCTTCTTGACTTGGCCGCTTTCGCGCAGCCAGACGGCATCGTTGTCAATGCGCACGATGCGTGCGTTGTCCAGTTCATCGCCCACGTGCAGGCGATGCGCCTTGTGGATGACGGTCAGCTTGCCCCCGTGGGACATGATGAAAAATGGCTGGGGGAGCGTCTCGCCTGCAGACCTGTCGGCCATGTCAGGGCGCAGGGCTTGCTGAAGCGTGGCGGGCATCTGCGTGGGGTCGCGGGTGCCCAGATCAAGGGCCGCCCCATCGGCAGCCAGCGCGCAGCAGCATGAGCAGCTTGTCAGGGTCAAGGCCATTGCCCACGGGCGCCATGCGGATGTCATGACGAGGCTCCCATCAGGTAGACGCGCACTTCCATGAGTGGCGCATTGGTGCTGCCGGGTTCGGCGTGCAGGTGAAGTTCGCCCCAGCGAAGGCCAGGCATAGCCCGCTCCAGATCACCTAAGTAACGGGTCAGTTCGAGGTAAGGGCCGATCACACCGAAGTCCACGCCATGCATCTGAACAGCCAATTCGGGGCTTTCAGGAGGCGTGGTGCCGCTTGAAGTGGGCCGGTAGATTTTGGTGAGTTTGTCCAGCAAGGCGCGGTCCTGGTCGGGCGCAATGGTGGCCAGCTTGGACAGTGTCAGGCTCGGCTGTTGCCGCATGACCTTGGCCATCAAATCAGGCAGGCGGGCGACTTGTTCGGGGCTGGCCAGGGTAGCCCGCAGCTGCGAGTCCATCTCGGCCTGTGCCTCCTGCGCTTGCTGGATCGCGGTCATCACCGTGGCTCGCGGGGTGTCTTTCTCGGCCCCCCCACCGGCCTGGCCGCCGCTCGAGGCGACCTGCGCGCGCAGCACGGTCAACTCGGCAGACAGCTTGGTCAGCTTGGTCTTGATTTGTTGTTGTTCGGTGCGGGCTGGCGACAAGACCAGGGTGTCCGCGAGCGCGCCCACCACCAGCATGGTCGATCCAAACAGGATGGCGCGCTCGCGCAAGCTGAGCGCATTGATCTTGGCCGCATAGTGGACCCAGGGCTTGGTGCTTGACTTCATTCCACTTCCTTTGCCGTGCGGTCCGTGACCAAGGTGAATGACCAGGCCTCGCGTGGTGCGGCTGCATTGCTTGCAGCTGGTGTCGCCGCTGGTGCACGCCAAGGCGCGCGTTCCACGCGGACGGCGGCCAGGCGTTGCCCTTGCAGCATGGGGTGGGCAGACAGGTGTCTGCTCCAGGCTTGCAGCGCATCGGGCTCCAAGGTCATGCCCGTGATTTCCAGGCGTTCGATGGAGACGATCACGTCCGTGACCCAGACCGGGGGCGGCACGGTGTCGGCCACGAGCTTCAAGATCGCGGAATAGCTGCGGCCGCCGATCGTCTTGCCCAGGTGCATGTCCTTGATCGACAGCCGCTGTTGCGCCAGCGAGTCCTGCACGGACTTCAACTGCTGCTGCAGTGCGTTGACATCGGTGCCGGACGCCGGGCGCAAGGCCAGCGCGGTCTGCAGCTGATCCCTGTCCTGCGTGTATCGTTTCTCGGTGAGCAGGCTGTCTCGCTGGAAGGCCTTGACCTGGGCCGATGCCCACACGCACGCCAGCACCACCGCGATGGTGAAGATCGCGGCCGCCTGCACGATGGCCGTGGCCGAGAACATCAGCTTCGGCTTGAGCAGGATCGGGCGGTGGAGGTTGATTTGCTGGGCCATGGTGTGTGGGCTCAGAGCTTGCGCGCTTCATGGCGCAACAGCGCGCCAAGCAAAGGCACGCAGGCCTCCAGAACCTCGGCCGTCACCGCTTCGCCATCCAGGCCGCTGAACAGCGTCGAGATGTCCATGGGTTCGACCGGCAGGCCCAGGTCCCGCTTGATGATGCTGGCCAGTGAGGCAGAGCCTGCGCCAGCGTGCACCGTCAGCAGGGACAGGGGCAGGTCCGGCCACGACCGTTCCCAAACGTCGAAGGAGCGCTGCAACTCGATCACCAGCCGGGGCGTGTCATGCGCAGTGCCGAACTCAGGCACCTCCACGCTGTAGTCCACCATGTCAACCGATTCCAGCGTTTGCTGCGACAACACACCTTGCCCGTAGGCTGGGGTGGCTGTGGCGCGGGCTGCGTCATCGGGCTGGTGTCCAAACACGGTTTCATCCCACTCCAAACGGCGGGTGTAGAACATTTCATCGTTGGCGCTGATGGTGAGCAGGCACTTAGACTCGTGCACCATCAAGGCGGCGGTGGCCCCTTCGCGCTGGCCTTGCGCTTCGGCGAATGCGTTTTGAAGATTGCGTTGCGCGGTCTCGCAAATGTCGATCACGGCCAGCTCCATGCCAGCGGCGTTCAGCAAGGCGTTGGTCTCGTTGATGGCGCTGTTGACCACCGCGATGACGTACAGGTGCTGGATGGTGCGTGAGCGGCCGTCGCCCAGGCGCATGACATCAATGGTCAGGTCGTCCAGGTGCGCTTCGACCATGTCCTTGATGCGCCAGCGGGCCGCGGCCTTGATCTCTTCGGGCGGCACCGTCGGCGTCTCGATCTGCAGGATCTGCGTGCGGTCCAGCGGCAGCACGGCGATCACGTCCTTGATGGGCAGCATCAGGGCCTTGATGCGGCGGGCAAAGGCGGGGGCACTGTCTGCGCCACGGCGCTCCAACCCGCATCGTTTGATGACGTAGGGGCGGCGCAGGTCAATGCTGGCCTCGACATAGGCGAAGGTGTCCTCCGTGCAGGCCACCACCAGCCGGTTGGGGTTGCGCACGCGCTGCCACGGCCACTGCAGGCGCTTCATGGCTGCGGCCCTTTTCTGGCGACATCGACTGTGACGGGAGTGGCGGTTTGGCTCACGGTGGGGGCTCGAAGATTCGGATGGCGAAAATTCGCATCCTTGCCCTCAGGGTACGGGCGAGCAAGTCGTGGCAAAAGACCGAATAAGCGGGGGAAATGAGGCCAATCCGTCCCTGCTCGGGTCTCAGCTCAGTAGTTTTCTTGCTGATGGATCACGTGCTGTGAGCCACGGAACAATCCAAAGGTGGCCCGGGCCGAGGGGTCTTTGTCATAGGTGGCGCCGCACCAGGCGCCCCGCAGGTGGGCCAGGTCGGCCCCCACCGCGGCACTGTCGCCCACGCCCGACCCCAGGCTGGTCAGGCAGGAGCCATCTGTGGCGGTACTGCCCAGGCTCAAGGTGACGTCGTAGGTGCCCGCGCGGCCACCCGAGGGTTTGTTCAGCCAAAACGTGGCCGTGCCTGCCGCCAGCGTGACCGGGCTGGTCTTCACGCTGGTGTCGGCCGCCGTGATGGTTCGACGGTACTGGCCGAAGTTCACCCCCGTGGACGCGATCCGGGTGCAGCTGTCGAGCGTGTTGGTGATGAAGCTCGAACCGTTCCAGTGCTGGGCGGACAGGGCCAAGGGCAGGTCGCGGTCTTGCGGGCCGATGGCGGGCGACAGGCGAAGGCGCCCGAATCGGATGTCCAACGTACCGATCAGGCCGGCATCGGTGGAGTCGGCGGGATAGCTGCTGTCCAGGTTGAAGCTGCTCAGCACGGTGGCATCGCTGTCTTGCGGTGCCACGCCCAGGCTGGCGCTCAGCACCGCTTCGGGCGCAGCGGCTCGGGTCACCAGTGCGGTCAAAGTGATGCCGCTGGCCAGGCCATTGCTCCAACTGCCCGTGGATGTGCCCAGGCTGAGGCGCGGCGTGCCGCCAGACGTCCGCAGGGGCAGCGTGCCCGCCACACCGGTCAAGGCGAAGTTCGAGGCCGTGGTTGGGTCCAGCTTTGCAAAGGCGCCGGTGTAGTTGGCGGTTGTGGCGTTGTTGGCGTTTTGCGCTGTCAGCGTGAAGCCCAGCTGGAAGAGTTCGCCCTGGTAGGCGAAGGTCGAGGCTGGGCTGCAAACCAGCGCGGACCGGTGGGTGGCGCTGGCCGAACTCAACACGAAATGGGCAGGCTTGAACCGGCCAATGCGTGCGTTCTGGGCGCCTGCCGCGTTGAAAACCGTGGCATCCAGGCTCAGCCCGCTGCTGATGAAGTTGCTGACCACGGCGGTGGTATTGAGCAAAAAGCTACCCACTTCGCTGTACTGCAGCGTGGCCGGTGTGCTGCTGCCGCTGGCAAAGCTGCTGACCGTGCCATTGGCCAAGGTGCCCAGCACGCCGGTGGCGGGCGTCTGACTGGCGGCCACGGGTGACAGGGTCACGGTGCTGGAGAAGGATGCCGCCACGCCCCCCGCCGTGGTCTGTGCCAGCGTGGCGCTGCCATCGGGCACACCATCGCCACCAGCCACATTGGTGTCTGCGGTGGCAGACCATCGGTAGCCAGCCACCGTGGCCTGAAAGCTGGACCCGGCCTTGGCAAAAACCGTGTCGGTGGCGGCCGAGCCATTCGGGTTGCTCGTGGCGCCCTGCGAGATGCCACTGACCACGACCGAGAAGGGCCGCACGGTGAGCGTGCCGGTGGAGCCATCAATGTTGCCGGTGGCAAAGCCGCCTGTCGCATCGCGCAGGGTCAGGCTGTACCGGCCGATGTCGGTGATGCCCAGGTTGAAGGTGGCCACGCCGTTGGTAAAGGTCAGCGGCAGGTTGCTGGCGCCAGGCTCACTGCTGGGAATGGTCAAGGCAGGAGAGACCACCGTGGGCGCGGTCCAACTGCCGCCGGAATCGGTGCGCCACATTTTCAGCGTCTTGGCGCCGGTGTAGGTGGTGGCGGTGCCACAAGCTCCGGTGCTGGTGTCTTTCTTGATCGCGGTGACCTGGAAGTCGTGGTTGCGGCCAGCCACGACCGTGTCGCTGCCCGTGATGCGGCTCGACAGGTCTTCGTCGAGGACGAAAGCGTTGTCGCTGAAGGTGAGCGTGGACGAGGTGGTGGACGAGCCCGCGATCACGCTGTCCACCACGTTGACCGTCAGGTTGTTGGCCTGGGTGTTGGTCAAGGTGAGCTTGACCACGCCGCTGTCACCCGCCACGTAGGTATAGGTTGCCGCGCCATCGTTGGCCGTGCCATTGCTTAAGGTGCCCGATGGCGTGGGCGAGGCGCCCAGGGCCCAATCACCCTTGCTGGTGGAGGTGGTGATGTTGATGGTGCCGGTGTAGCTGGTGTAGGTGGCAGGCGCCGAGGTGCGCGCGGTGATGGTGATGGTCACGGCCGAACAGGTGGATGGCGTGGTGGTGGCAGGCACCACGGTGTAGCTCGCGACCCCAGCCGGAGGCGTGAAGTCCACGGTGAGGCGCGGGCGCCGGCTGACGGTCGCGCCTTCCGAGCTGTCGATGTTCCAATTGTCCGCATCAGACGAGCCTGTCGCCAGCAACCAGCCGTAGTTCGTGGCGCCATCGGCCCAGGCCTGAACCGAAGAAGCCAGCCCCGTGATGTTGGTTAAAAATTCGGCGCCGGCATCCAGCGAGTACAGCACCGTGGAGCTGGCTTCCACATTGTTGATGGCCACACCGGAGACCATCGAGTTGTAGGTCGAAGCCTCCGACCAGGTGCTCAGCATCCGGTACGTCGAGATCTGGTCCAATGCGTCTTTGATCGAGACATAGACCCGCAATGTGGCGGAGTTGATCGTCGATCCAGCGGGAATCTGACTCACCCCCGAGCCGATGATGTTGTCGAAGCGAATCAGCGTCTGCATGTCGTTCGGTGAGCCGTCATCGACGATGAGGGTCGTGCTGGCGCCGTAGTCCGTGTCGGCAGCCAACTTTTTCAAATAGGTGTCCTGCGTGCCCGAGTAGCCGTTCACGCCTTCTTGGAAGGCCTGAACGGTCCCCACGGCAGCCGAACATGCGGGCGGCTTGGGGGTGACGCTGACGCAGGTGTTGGTGCAAGTGGGTGCAGTACCGCAGCATGCGGCACCCACGTTAGCCGCCGAGGGGATGGTGATCGTCCCTGAGCTGGTGGAGCGCAAGCATGAACTTGTGGCTGAACTGCCTGCCCCCATGCCAATCGTTGTGCCCGCCTGCAGGTCGCCACCGACCGTGCTGCCGCTGATCATGCTGATGTAAGTCTTGGAAGTCATCGAGCCGCCGACGTTGGTGTTGCCGTGGATGTCGATGTAGGTGCCTCCGGTGCCCGAGGTTGTGATCGAACCTGTGATGGAAGACGTCGAGCCGGTGTCCACATAGCTTTGTGACGAGATCGAGCCAGCGACCGTGGCATTGCCTCCCAGGGCAACATAAGTGTTGGTCGCTGTGATGTTGCCACCGTAGGTGTTGTAGCCGGCGGCAGAAAGCAGGTAACCCGTGGTGTTCCCCAAAATACTGTTGTACGAATTGATGGTGACCGTGCCGCCGGCATTGATGCTGCCAACGGTTGTGTAAGTACCGGCGGTCCCTGTGAGCAAGGTGACGGCCCCCGTTCCGGTGGTGACCGCGCCGGTCACGTTGGTGCCCGCCCCAAGGCTGATGGCTCCGGTACCCGTCGTTGTCAGGGAGCCGCCGTAGGTGACCGCACCGGTGCTTGACACGCTGCCCGAGGTCACATTGGCTTTGATGACCGCGCCGGCGGTGGCCGACAGCGCGCCAGTCATGGAAATGGTCAGGTCGGCAGCGGTGCCTGCACTGTTGATCTGTGCGGCATTGGCCGTCAACCCGCCGGTGATCGTGATCGTGGCGGGCTTTGGGGTATTGACCGTGACGGTGTCGGTACTGGCCAGTGTCACGGTGCTGATGCAGGTATATGTGGGACCGCTACCAGTACATCCTGCTGGCAATGTACCGGGGAAGACATAGGCTACGGCGTGGGCCGATGACATCGTGCAGAGGAGGGTTGCCCAGGCCAGCATCAGG
>NZ_JACMNS010000167.1 GCF_014378415.1 Aquabacterium sp. | reverse complement strand
CGCTGGACTTCGCCCGTCTTGGGGTCGATCAGGGTCAGCGAATCGCTCAGGGCGTTGGCCACGATCAGTGACTTTTCATCCGGCGACAGGTACAAGTGGTGCGGCTCTTTGCCCGTGGGCACGCGCCGGATCTCTTTGAAGCTCACCGGGTCGATGATGCTGATGGTCGCATCCAGCGAGTTAAGGGCAAAAATGGGGCTGGCGCTGGCGTTGGCGGCACACAGCGTCAGCAGCAAAGCGGCGGCGGGCAGCCAGCGTGATGCGCGTTGATTGAGAAACTTCGTCAATTGGGTCACCTGGGATCAAGCCGAGCAGTGTACGCGCGGCATTCACTGCCCGATCGAGACAATTAGTCGTCGCTGCCGCCCAATACCGAACCCAGCAAAGCACCGGCGCCAAGGCCGCCGAGCAAAGAGCCTTCTTCGCGGCCACCGCCACCCCGGGTTTGCGGCGCTGCGGCAAAGATGCGCGAGGCCAGGCGCGAGAAGGGCAGGCTTTGCAGCCAGACTTGGCCGGGGCCGGTCACCTTGGCCAGGAAGAGGCCCTCGCCGCCAAACAAGGCGGTCTTGATTTTGCCCACGTACTGGATGTCGAAATCGACCTCGCTGGTGTAGGCGACCACGCAACCAGTATCGATCATCAAGGTCTCGCCCGGCTTGAGGTCGCGGCGCAACACGGTGCCACCAGCGTGGACGAAGGCCAGGCCATCGCCCTCCAATTTTTGCATGATGAAACCTTCGCCGCCGAAGAAGCCGGTGCCCAGTTTCTTTTGCAGCGCGATGCCCAAGGAAACCCCACGGGCGGCGCACAGAAAAGCGTCTTTCTGGCAGATCAAACGGCCACCCAGCTTGCTCAGGTCCATGGGCAATATCTTGCCTGGATACGGCGCGGCAAACGCAACGCGTTTTTTGCTGGAACCCTGGTTGGTGAAGATGGTGGTGAACAGGGATTCGCCGGTGATCAGTCGCTTGCCTGCGCCCAGCAGCTTGCCAAACAAGCCGCTTTGCTGGCTGGAACCATCGCCAAAAACGGTGTCCATCTCGATGCCCGCGTCCATGAACATCATGCTGCCGGCCTCGCCTATGGCCGCCTCGCCGGGGTCGAGTTCCACCTCGACGAACTGCATCTCTGCGCCCTTGATCTCGAAATCCACCACATCCATGGCCATGACTGGTCTCCCGCTTCGTTAAACACACGACTTTAGTGGGGAAACTAAGGGCACCACAAGCACCCAAAAGTCATTCATGATCGGGGTTATTGCGCCCATCCGATTGTCGCCCACAGCCACCCACGTCACGCGCATGATCAGCGGTCACCGATGTTCCACCTAGAGCCCCTTCACACCCCCACCCTGGCCCTGGTCCTGGGACTGGTTCTGTTCACCGCCTCGGGCATCATGACCCTGGTCGGCCTGACGCAGCGCACCTACCGTGGCTACTGGTGGTGGACGGTCGCGCAGTGGGCCAACACCATCAGCGCGGTGGCCCTGCTGTTCAAGGATGCGCACCCTGTCATGCTGCCGGTGTCGGTGCTGTTGTCATTGCAATGGCCCTTGACCATGCTGGGCGGCATGCGCCGTTTTTACGTGCGCAGCAACCTGCCCACCGAACCCTGGGTTGACTACTTCCTGCTGTTCATTGGCTTCTCGGGCTGGATGTGGGTGTGGCTGGCCAACCCCGACGACGTGGGCGCGCGCGTGGCGGTGTTCAGCCTGGTCAACATCTGCGGCTACCTGTATTGCGCCTGGATCGTGAGCTGCATCCGCGACTGGCGGCAAAGCGTTTACCTCAAGGTCATCCTGTTCTTCCTGCTGGGCGGAGCCATCTTCCAGGTGCCGCGCATGCTGACCGGCATGGCCTCGTGGGGCATGACCGTGCACGACACCAGCCTGATCCAGCTGCCCTCGGCGATGCTGGGCCTGGTGATCGGCGTGATGTTCTCGGTGTACATGTGCCTGCTGTTGACGTATGAGCGCACCGAGCACGACCTGCGCGAATCGCACCGGCAACTGCGCGTGCTGGCCGATTTCGACATGCTCACGCAGGTGCCCAACCGCCGCCACTTCAACGAGATCGCCAGCCAGACCATGCGCCTGTGCTCGCCGGGCAGCGCATCCCTGATGCTGTTCGACATCGACCACTTCAAGCAGATCAACGACGAATTCGGGCATGGCGCGGGCGATGAGGCCCTCAAGCTGGTGGCCGGTGGCGCCCGCAAGATGCTGCGCAGCCGCGACCTGCTGGGCCGCATTGGTGGCGACGAGTTCATCGCCCTGCTGCCCGAGACCAGCGTGAACGACGCCCTGCACGTGGCCGACCGCATGGTGCGCCACGTTGACACCGAACGCCTCGCCCTGCAGCAAGCCCCCTTGAGCCTGAGCTTTGGCGTGGTGCAGGTCATGCCGGGCGAGTCCCTGCCCGAAGCCACGCACCGCGCAGACCAGGCGCTGTTCGAGGCCAAACGCCAGGGCCGCAGCCGCGCCGTGGCTGCCGAGGCTACCGACGGCGAAGCCGTGTTCACCAGCACACGCCCTTTCGGGATGAGCACGCACTGAGCGCACCCACGAGCCCATGCTGATAAGGCGCGACAATCCCGCCCATGCAGCAATTTGACGTGGTAGTGATCGGCGCAGGCGCGGCCGGTCTGTTTTGCGCGGGCATCGCCGGGCAACGGGGGCTCAAGGTCCTGGTGATCGACCATGCCGAGAAGGTGGCCGAGAAGATCCGCATCTCGGGCGGTGGCCGGTGCAACTTCACCAACAAGGAAGTGACGCCCGCCAACTTCCTGAGCGAGAACCCCCACTTCTGCCGATCGGCCCTGGCCGGCTACACACCGCAGGATTTCATCGGCCTGATCGAACGCCACGGCATCGCCTGGCACGAGAAGCACAAGGGCCAGTTGTTTTGCGACCGGCGAGCTGACGACATCATCCAGATGCTGCTGAAAGAGTGCGAGAGCGGCGGGGTGACGCGCTGGCAACCTTGCGGGGTTCAGCAGCTGCGACCCACCAACGTCGAGGCCGGTCACCGCTTCGAGCTGGACACCGACCAAGGCGTGGTGCAAGCCCACCAAGTAGTGATTGCCACCGGAGGCTTGTCGATTCCCAAGATCGGCGCCACCGATTTCGGCCAGAAACTCGCGCTGCAACTGGGCCACACCCTGGTCCCACTGCGGCCCGCCCTGGTGCCCCTGACCTTCGATGCTGGCGAGTGGGCGCCCTGGTCGGCGTTGTCGGGCATTGCCCTGCCGGTGGACGTGTCGGTGAACGTGGAATCAACCGGCAGGCGCAAACAATCTTCCAGCGTGCATTTCCTGGAAGATTTGCTGCTCACACACCGAGGCCTCAGCGGCCCGGCGGTGCTGCAAATATCCAGCTACTGGCGCCCAGGTCAATCGCTGACCATCGACATCGCGCCTCAGGGCAGCCTGGCGGAGGCCCTGAAGCAGGCCAAAGCGGGCTCGCGCAAGCAGTTGTCGTCGGCCTGGGCACAGGCCCTGCCCGAAGGTGCGCCGCAACGCCTCGCCCAAACCTGGCTGGAACAGGCCGCCTTGAAAACGCCCGCCTTGCGCGCCGACGCGCTCCTGGCCGAGGTGAAAGACCGCGACCTGGAGGCCCTGGGCCAATCCGCCAACACCTGGTCCATCACGCCCAAGGGCACCGAGGGCTATGCCAAGGCCGAGGTCACCGCCGGCGGCGTCAACACGCAAGAGCTGAGCTCACAGACCCTGGAAAGCAAAAAGGTGCCCGGCTTGCATTTCATTGGCGAGGTGGTCGATGTGACCGGCTGGCTGGGTGGCTACAACTTTCAATGGGCCTGGGCCAGCGCCGCCGCCTGCGCCCGAGCCTTGGTAAGATCCCACCCATGAGTTCCACACATTTCGGTTTCGACACGGTTGACGAATCACAAAAAGCCGCGCGCGTGCGCGGGGTGTTCGATTCGGTGGCCAACAAGTACGACGTCATGAATGACCTGATGTCGATGGGCATGCACCGCTTGTGGAAGGCTTACACCATCGCCGCCAGTGGCGCCAAAGAGGGCCAGAAAGTGTTGGACATCGCCGGTGGCACGGGCGACCTGGCGCAGGCTTTCGCCAAACGAGTGGGTGCCTCGGGCACCGTGGTGCACACCGACATCAACGAGGCCATGCTCAGCACCGGCCGCGACCGCCTCCACAACGAAGGCGTGGTCCTGCCCACCACCATTTGCGACGCCGAGAAGCTGCCCTTCCCCACCGGCACGTTTGACATCGTCAGCGTGGCCTTTGGCCTGCGCAACATGACCCACAAAGACCTGGCCCTGGCCGAGATGTGCCGCGTGCTCAAACCGGGCGGCCGCTTGCTGGTGCTGGAGTTTTCAAAGGTGGCCAAGCCGCTGGAAAAAGCCTACGACTGGTACTCGTTCAACGTGCTGCCCAGGCTGGGCCAGCTGGTGGCGGGCGACGCCGCCAGCTACAAGTACCTGGCCGAATCGATCCGCATGCATCCCGACCAGGCCACGCTCAAGGGCCTGATGAAAACGGCCGGTTTTGGCCACGTTGATGTGCACAACATGACGGGCGGCGTGGTCGCCCTGCACATGGGCATCAAGTGCTGAGCTGAGCTCAGCCTTCAAATCGTCACCAGGGAGGTCCTTGCTGACCAACTTGCCGGCCAGGATGATGTGCGCGCCCGAGCCCGGCAGGTAGTATCTTGTTTACCGCATCCCGTTACCCTTCAATGACCGCCTCTTCTGCCAACCAATCACGGTCTCGCCGCCGACCTGCCGACTCATCGGACATGACGGTGGAAGACCTGGCCAACCAGACTGGCGTGAGTGTTCGCAACATCCGGGCATACCAAACCACTGGTTTGTTGCCCCCACCGCGCCTGCAAGGGCGGCTGGGGCTGTACGGGCAAGAGCACCTGGGCAAGCTGGAGTTGATCCGCGACTTGCGCCAGCAAGGTTTTGGGCTGGAGGCGATTGGCGGCATGCTGGTCAACACGCCCGATGGTGCGTGGTCCGAGTACTCGCTGGTCACCCACCTGTTTTCCAAAAGCTTTTTCACGGTGGAGCCTTCGCAGCGCAAGGCCATGGCCGAGATGGCGTCCCATTGGGGGGCCACCGCCAGTCCGGCGCAAAAAGAGCGCCTGGCCAAGAACGGCCTTTACCGGCCGGTCGAGGGTGACGAGGTCGAGATGCTCAGCCCGTCGCTGGAGCGCATCGGCATCCAACTGGCCGAACTGGGCGTGTCACTGGACACCGTGCTGGACCTGCAGGACGATTTGGTCCGGCACACACGCGCCATCGCCAAAACCTACGTCGAGCAACTGTTCCTGGACCTGATCCAAAGGATGACCAAGGACAAAGCGCCAGGCGCTGACGCCTCGGCCACCATCGACGCTCGGCAGATCGCGCAAATGCACGCGGTGTTCGAGCGCCTGCGGCCGCTGGCCATCGGCTCCATCACGGCCGCCTTTCCCGTGGTGCTTCAGCAGGAGTTCGACAACGGGATCAAGAAGCGGCTGAAGACCGGCGGCAAGAAGCGCTGATCGCTCATCACTTCAGCGCGAACTGCACGCGCGTGTTCGGCCCCTTGTCGTCGGGCAGCTTGTCGGTGCCCACTTTGGAGGCCGTCAGCAGCACCCGCTCGGGCGACAGCTTGGTGGCCAGGTAAGCCTTGACCCGATCCCCACGGCGATTGGCCAAGGTCATCAAACTGGCCTGGTCCACGGGCGCGGCGGCTTTCAGCAAGGCCTCCATCTCAGCCGGGGGCAAGGTCTTGGCCAAGCCGACCAGGTTGCGGGGCTTCTTGGTGTCGGCGGCTTTGTAGGCGGCGATGAGCCACTGGTCGCGCTCCTGGGGGGCGATGGTGACCGAAGCCAATGACTGCTCGGAGCCCTTGGCTTTGGCCTGGCGCATCAGGCTCACCACGTGGCGCTGGCGCAGGCCCTCTTCGTCGATGGCGGGGTCGGCGCGTCCGGTGGCTTCCAGCTTGACCGTCGGGCGGTCGGTCAGCTTGGTGACCAGGGTGTCCAGGCGTTGGCGGGCGATGTCGCTCAAATCGTCATCGCCGGGCTCGAAGGGCACAAAGCCCAACTCGTCCTGACCGCCGCCCATCAACAGGGAGAAAGGCGCGGTCACGGCCTTGGTCAGCAGGTTGACGACCACCCGCCACACGATGCCGCCGACCGAAAACTGCGGATCGTCCAGCGAGCCCGAGACCGGCAGACTGACATCGATCTCGCCCCGACTGTTTTTGAGCAGGGACACGGCGAACTGCACGGGCAGGCTGGTCGCGTCGGGGCTGTCCACCTTGTCGCCAAAGGTGAGCTGGTCCAGGAAGATGTGGTTCTCTGCCTCCAGCTTGCCGTTGTCGACCTTGTAGTGCACCGTCACCGACAGCGTGCCTTTTTCGATCGCATAGCCGGCATAGCGGCCCGCATAGGGCGTCAGGCGCGTCAGCTCGATGCCTTTGGCTGAGCCCTGGATGTCGGTGTACAGGCGCGGGCCCAGGGGGTGCAGTTGCCCGGTGATCAGCAAGGGGGCGCTGTCATCCACGGCGCCAGAGATCTTGACGGTGGCGGGCTCGGGCTTTGACGAGGCCACGGCCGACACGTCGCCCTCGACCTGCGTGAGGCGCGCAGAGTAATTGGGCTTGATGAAGTTGTCGGTGAAATCGACGCGGCCTTTGCTCAGCTTGATGCCTTGCCAGCGCAGGTTCATGCCGGCCATGGCTGGCGATGACGGTGACGGGGCGCTGGCCGAAGATGCCGTGGCGTTGGCAGCCACGGGTGCGGCGGCTGGCGGGGCGGCTGCGGGCGTGGCTTGCGGCGTGGTCAGGGACTTGGTCTCGGCGCCTGCTTCATGCTTGACCAGGTCCGACAGGTTGAGCTTGCCGTTGGGGTTGATGATGAGCCGGCCGTAAAAATCATTGAGCGCGATGCGGCCCAGGTCGGCATTGAGCGCACCGGCCTTCCAGTTCACGTCCAGGCCCACCAGGGCCAAGGAACGCCAGCGTAAAAAATCAGCTTGGTTGACGCTGTCTTGCGTGCGCAGGTCGGTCAAGGCAAAACGGCCCTGGTAACGGGCATTCAAGGCCTGGGGATCTTTGCCGGGCGCGGCTTCCAGACTGAGCTTGCCGTGGACGTCGGTCTTGGCCGATACCAAGGCCACGTTCAGGTATGGCGCGATGTAGGACTGAAAGGCCGTCAAGTCCAGCCCAGCAATGGCCAATTGCGAGTTCACGCGCAAAGGCTGAACACGCACATCACCAATCAGTTTGACGCGGCCGTTGCTTTGGCCCAAGCCGCTCAGGTCAAAACCCATCACTTGCGTGAGATCGCTGGACAAGTTCTTCAAGCCCAGGTCGGCCTGGTGCAGGGACAGGCGGGCCGCGGGCATCACCGACTGGTCATCGACCTGCACCTTGCACAGCTTGCAGCGCAACTCGCCCACCTTGATCAAGGGCGCGGCCTGTGCCTTGGCAGGCTTGACAGGGGCATCGCTGCTAGCGCCAGGCGCGGGCTGCATCATCCACTGTCCTTGCGGGTCACGGGTGGCTTGCGCGTCGAGCTTGTCAAACGTCACGGAGGCCACGGTCAGGGACTGCAAGCCCGTGGCCGTGGGGGCCAAGCCCACGCGCGCTTCCAAGCCCTGCACGTCCAGGCCCGCCAGATCGACATGGTCCGTGGCTTTGGCCTTGGCCTTGGCCGCCTTGGTCTTGAGGCCCGTCAACTGCAGCTGCCCATTGAGCAAGCTCAAGGCCTGCGCATCGGCTTGCAGCTCGGTGCTCACGGCCAGCTCGCCCGACAAGACCTGCAAAGGCAAGGGCACCGCCTTGCCCAAAGCGGCCAACCAGGGCGCCGGTTGCAGCTTGCTGACCGAGACCTTCAAGGTGGCTTGCGGCAACATGGGGCTCACCACCCCGCTGACATTGAACTGGCCGCCATGGGCATCCGTGGCCGCCAGCGTCAGGGCGGCAGGTGCGGCTTGCTTGTTCGAGTTCAGGCCATCGATGCGCAAGCTCACGGGGCCCAGCTTGGGCAAGGCGCCACCACCCGGTGCTTCGGCCTGGAGGGCCGTGGCATCCAGGCGAACCTTGTCCACCGACCAGGCCCAGGGCGCCTCAAGGCTGGAGGACACGGCCACCTTGTCAGGCTTGTCAAGCGCTACCACCGGCTTGGCAGCAACGGCTGGCCGATCTTTAGCATCGACCTGCAAGCCCGCCAGGGCCACACTGCCGATCTTCACCTGACGGGCCAATGGCGATGCATCGATGCCTTCGATGTCCAGGGACGACCAACGCCCCTGCACGCCCCCGGCAGGCCAGCCCAAGTCAACGCCGGACACCTTCAAGCCGCCGCGGATCGTCAAGGCGGCGGCAGCAGGCGGCTTGCGCTCTTCGAAACTCACGGTCAGGTGGGTGTCCAGCCGGCCCTTGGCCACGCTCACCATGGCTGACAGGGGCATGAAGGGCTTGGCCGCCAGCATCCAATGGGCCACATCCACGTCACGCCAGTTCAAGTCCAGGGTGGAGCGCAGGCCTTCGCTGAACGGCAAGGTGCGGCCGCTCACGCGCAAAGGGCTGCCATCCACGCGCGCTTCCAGCAAAGGCTGCACGTCCACGCTGACAAAGCTGGGCAAGTTCGAGACGAAGGGCACACCTACGTTCAGCGCCTCGATGCGGTGCTCTTGCTGCAGCACGCGGTCTGAATAGCGCACCAAGCCGTTGTTGATGCGGATGTTGTAGACGGCAAAGCGAGCGGGATCTTTCGCAGGCTGCGATGACCCCGACTGAAGCCGCTTGGCGATGTCGGTGAAGTTGAAATGCTCGGCGGATTGGCGCTCAACCCACACCTGCGGCTGCTCCAACGTGATGCGCCGCACGACCGGAGCCAGGCGCCAGATGGATTCGAGCGAGAGCTGAACTTGCGCGGCAGGCAATTGCAGCAACTCGGCCTTGGGCGGGCCCACTTTCAGGTCGTTCAGGGACACCGTCAAGGTCCAGGGCTGAACGCTCAGGCTTGCCAGCGTGACCGGGGTGCCCAACGCCTGGGTGGCCACCGATTCGACCTGGCCCCTGGCCCAACGCGGCAACCACCAGCCCAGCAGCACCGTCCAGATCAGCGCGAACAGCACCAGGCCGATGCCGAGCTTCCAGGCCCAGTGTTTGCGGTGGGGCGAATCGGCGGGCGTGACTGGCGTGCTGGACATGGTGCGAAGGCGAGGGAGAACATCGGAAATATAAGCCGAAGGCCGTTGATCACCCTCGCAATCGACTTGGCATCTCGGGCAGGATGATGTGCTGCACCAGGCCTAGCAGTCGGGCCTCTGAGGCCAAGTAAGGAGCCCATGCTTTGGGCAGCGTCTGCCAACGCGCCTCTTGGTCGGCGACCAAGCCCTCGAACGCACCGGCGACGCGTGTCGTACGCACCGGTGCACAGCAAATCGTGGAGAGGCGCCAGCGCCACGCCATCAGGTCGGACATGGAAAGACAAATTCTTCAGATGGCAATCATCGTTGGCCACCAGGATGTTGTTTTCCAAGAGTCGCGTACTTTACTGGGCTCAGCAGCCTTGGGGAGTCCGCATGTACGTCGGCAAGACATTGTTCGCGCAGCTCATGGAGCTCTTGCCTTGGACGAGCTTTGCGCGCATCGTACAGCGCCACGGCGGCAATGCTGGCGTGCGCACGCTGACGTGTGCCGAGCAGTTCCGTGCAATGGCGTTCGCCCAACTCACGTGGCGCGAGAGCCTGCGCGACATTGAGGCCAGCTTGTCGGCCAATGCCAGCAAGCTCTATGCGATGGGCTTTCGCTCGGTGGTCAAACGCTCGACCCTGGCCGATGCCAACGAATCGCGCAACTGGCTCATCTGG
>NZ_JACMNS010000166.1 GCF_014378415.1 Aquabacterium sp. | reverse complement strand
TGAACCCCGAAAGGGGCCTGAAATCACGTTGGAAACGTCCAAAGCCATGAATTCCGGCTGAATTTGACCGTCATCGCGACATTCAAGCCCACGATAGCTGCTGGGTGTGCGTGAAGCGGTCATTGATCAGCAGCTCCCTAGCCCTTGCAACTTATGAAAAAGCCTTACCCTGAGTAACCCGAAGGTAGGGTCGATATATGAATGGTATTTTATAAATCCCCTCATCTCTCGCCGCACGCTGCTCAAAGAAACCAACAAAAACCAGTTCCGCAGCGATCAATTTCGTCTCATCATGACTTTTCACCCAAAGAGCGGCAAGTGTTTCGATATTCTGCTCGGCTTTGTTACCATCCAGTTTTTGTATATATTGCTTTAAGTGGGCGTTTTCTGCGAATAAATTTTGTTCTGTCTTTACTTTTGAGACCTCTGACGTGGCAGCCTTAACGGAAGGGCGGCTAAAAATATTTTGGGGTTCAATTTTTCGTGTGCCGATGGAGATCGATTCTTTTTCGCAATTGATCACCTCGTTGTGAAAGTGTATAACTTCTCTCGGCGCAGCGTTTCCCAATCCGTCCCTAACGCGATTTAGAATCCAGTCGAATGTGTCGGATTGCTTTTCACCGATTTCAACCTGCTCAGGAAACATTTTGTAGTAAAGTGATCGCTGCTCAGCGTGACTTCGCTCAATTGCGTCCGTGTTTACCTGATATTGCGCCGCGATTTGAGGATTTCTTATTGCACGCAATATTATCAAATTCAGCAAACTTTGAGGAGACCAACTAATGGTTGTGGTTCGAGTTATGTGACTAGACTCCCGAAATCCCTCATCAGTAATTCGCTTCCAAATATCATCTCGAAGGAAGACCTTGAGGCATATTGCCTCAAGGTCTTCAATGTCTCTGTAAGTTTTAAAAAGTGCCCTAAGTGCATTTTTCTCCAACTCGGCATCTTGATCAAATGCAACATCAAGTCGATCAAATAGCATCCAGTATCTCAATGATTTCCTCATGAGATAGTCATTAAGACTTTCAAGCAACTCATCCACCGAAACAAATCCAAGCTTATGATTTTCGGCGGTGGGGGTTTTAAATGTAATCTTCCCCGTCACCGAGCCGTCTGGTGCTGCCCCACCCTCAATGGATTCGAGATTGATGATTCGACGAGCAAAGGACATTGCAGAATTAACCAGTCTCTTTAACGTATTCTTTTCTTCAATTAGCCCCGCCTCTACCAATTTGTTTTTTACTTCGTTTGCCTCGTCTGCGCAGCTGCCACTTTCCAACAACTGCTGCACTATGAGTTGACAAATATATATTTTCCAAAGAGTTATAAATTCCGCCTCCGTTGTGGGTGGAGTATTTTTTATCTCTGAAAAAACGGTCTGCCCAGTAGGTTTTTCTGCGGAAATTAGCGTTGTACCTTCTTGCTTCAGTTGTTCTGCCTGCTTGAAAAGGAGTGTATATAGCGCACTTTTCCCCGCACCCTTCGATCCAAATATTATATCTACTTTGCCACTTCTTACTTTTTCCCAGTGCTCTGTTTTTATAAAATAAACGGATAGATCCTGTGACTCGTTCTCAGCGACGCGGTCCCCGAAGGTGATGTTCAGTGTGTCGTTCATATTTCTGAATTTATATAGATTTTTGTTGGTTGCCTGATTCGTCTACCGGCAATCATGGGATAAGGTTAACGCCTACGGCAAGCCGCGCCGGAGTGCGAAGCTTGTGGGCCTCGGCTGGCCAAAAATGGCTACTGCTCGGAAAATTCATTGAAAATATGCTGATTTACACATAATTTTAATGTGGTCTTGGAGCTATTTAATGACTTCTAAGTCGCCCTCGAAATGGCACGTCGGAATGTCTAGGCCGTAGATCTGTCCGTGAATTGATGCGAGCACACCAGGCTCCTCCTCAAATACCGTGAAGGAAATTGTCCTATCTAGGGAAGTAGCTCCGCTATTTGCGAACTTGACATTGTTTGCAACATACTCTGATCCTTGTTTGCTAGCTCGCCCAGATATCCTCCATCCCGCATTGCTTCCAGGTACAACCTCAGTCATGGCAAAGCCGATACTTTCATCTTGGATGATAAAGGTCTCCACCTCATAGTAGCCATCAGTGGCCGGGATGTAGTCAAGTTGGCCTGCGTATCGACGATAGTACATACCACTAATCTCCCGGTTATTTTTCAGATAGATGCGATGTGCCAGCAAAAAACCTACCCATAATTTAGACATCAAGCATTCATGCATTCATTGTCGGCTATCGATATGCCCATCTACGTCGATGAATAACCAAATGAAATAGACCCCAATACGTCCCGCCTCCCGGCAATCACCGCAAAATTCTTAACATCTTTAGCCCACCCTCCATCCGCCGCGAGCGATTCGTCGAAAACGAAGCTCGTTGAGCATAGATCACTCCTTGTTACAGGTCAATTCGCAAGCCCCGAACCTCACCCGCACCCCTTCAACCATGGCGCGCCACCCTAAAAAACTTACACGCGGCACTTCAATCCTCGCGCATCACCCAAATATCACGACGCACCGCCCAAAAAGCCCCACCCGCAAGCCTCAAAGGCCCTGCACGCAAGCATCCAACTCCCGACGCACAACCCAAATACCGTCGCACGCAACGCCCTGAACCTTGCGCACGCCCCAAAAAGACTCACCCCCTCAGCCCCAACAACCTCGCACGCAACCCTCCAACACCGTCGCGCCGCCCTCAAACCCTTGCGCGCAAGGCTCTGGTGCCTTGCGCACAACCCTCAAAGCCCCACCCCGCAAGCCAAAAAGCCCCGCGCCCCGCTCTAAAACACCCGCGCACCACCCTCAAACCCTTGCGCGCAAGGCTCCACATCCTTGCGCACGCCCCAAAAAGCCTTGCGCCCCACCCCAAAAGCGCCCCTCTCCACCCTCTTATGCAACCAGTTGCATAAAAACCCCCCATCCCCTACAGTCCTGCCACCAATAGCACCACCCCTCTCGCTTGCAAGGCCCCCACACATGCCCACCCCCTACCCCCACCTCCTGCAACCCCTCGACCTCGGCTTCACCACCCTCCCCAACCGCGTCATCATGGGTTCCATGCACGTGGGCCTGGAAGAAGCCAAGGACGGTTTCGCGCGCATGGCCGCCTTCTACGCCGAACGGGCGCGCGGCGGTGTGGGCCTGATCGTGACCGGCGGCATCGCCCCCAATGACGAAGGCGCGCCCTTCCCCGGCGGCTCGCGCCTCACCACCCAAGAAGAAGCCGACCACCACCAGGTCGTGACCGAGGCCGTGCACCGCGAAGGCGGCAAGATCGCCCTGCAGATCCTGCACTTCGGCCGCTACGCCTACCACCCCGGCCTGGTCGGCCCCAGCGCCATCAAGGCGCCCATCAGCCCCGCCACCCCGCGCGCGCTCACGTCCGATGAAGTCGCCAAGACCATCGACGACTACGCCCGCTGCGCTGCCCTGGCCCAATCGGCCGGTTACGACGGCGTCGAGGTCATGGGCTCCGAGGGCTACCTGATCAACGAGTTCATCGCCGCCCGCACCAACCAGCGCGACGACGAATGGGGCGGCAGCTACGCCAACCGCATCCGCTTCCCCGTTGAGATCGTCAAGCGCGTGCGCGAACGCGTAGGCCCCAACTTCATCATCATTTACCGCCTGTCAATGCTCGACCTGGTCGAAGGCGGCTCTACGTTTGAAGAGGTGGTGCAGCTGGCCCAGGCCATCGAGGCCGCGGGCGCCACCATCCTCAACACCGGCATCGGCTGGCACGAGGCACGCATCCCCACCATCGCCACCAAGGTGCCGCGCGCGGCCTTCGCCTGGGTCACGCAGAAGATGAAGGGCCACGTGGGCATCCCCCTGGTCGCCACCAACCGCATCAACACACCCGAAGTAGCCGAGGCGCTGCTGGCCGATGGCTTCTGCGACATGGTCTCGATGGCGCGCCCGCTGCTGGCCGACGCCTTCTTCGTGCAAAAGGCCAAGGAAGGCCGCGCGGACGAGATCAACACCTGCATCGGCTGCAACCAGGCCTGCCTGGACCACACCTTCGGCGGCAAGATCACTTCCTGCCTGGTCAACCCGCGCGCTTGCCACGAGACGCTGCTCAACTTCCCGCGCACCACGCAGGTCAAGCGCATCGCCGTGGTCGGCGCGGGCCCGGCGGGCTTGAGCTTCGCCACCTATTCGGCCGAGCGCGGCCACGACGTCACCTTGTTCGAAGCCGGCCCCGATGTGGGCGGCCAGTTCAACGTCGCCAAAAAGGTGCCGGGCAAGGAAGAGTTCTACGAGACCCTGCGCTACTTCCGCAAGCAACTGGCGCTGACCGGCGTGAAGACGCAGTTCAACCAACGCGTCACCGCGCAAGACTTGATCAACGGCAAGTTCGATGAAGTGGTGCTGGCCACCGGCGTCACGCCGAGTACGCCGCCCATCGAAGGCATCCACCACGCCAAGGTGCTGAGCTACCTCGACGTGATCCGCGATGGCAAGCCCGTGGGCAACGTGGTGGCCATCATCGGCGCGGGCGGCATCGGCTTCGACGTGGCCGAGTACCTCACGCACGCGGGCGAAAGCGCCAGCGTCAACCCGGCCAAGTTCTACGCCGAGTGGGGCATCGACACCAGCTACGCCGACCGTGGCGGCATCAAGCCCGCCGATCTTGAAAAATCGCCCAGGCAGGTCTACCTGCTGCAACGCAAGACCAGCAAGGTGGGCGACGGCCTGGGCAAGACCACGGGCTGGATCCACCGCACAGGCCTGAAGAACCGCGCCGTGCACATGATCGCGGGCGTCACGTACAACAAGGTGGACGACGCCGGCTTGCACATCACCGTGGGTGGCGAGCCCAAGCTCATCCCCGCCGACACGGTGGTGCTGTGCGCGGGCCAAGATCCCTTGCGCGAACTGCAGGCTGACTTGCAAGCTGCTGGCTGCAAAGTGCACCTGATCGGTGGCGCCGACGTGGCCGCCGAGCTGGACGCCAAGCGCGCCATCAAGCAAGGCGCCGAGTTGGCCGCCGCCATCTGACCTGGCCCCACGCCCCGGAGACCCCACATGAGCACCCCCACTTACGAGACCTTGACCGTCACCCTGGCCGACCACATCGCCACCGTGCGCCTGAACCGCCCCGACAAAGCCAACGCCATGAACCTGGCGATGTGGCACGAGATCCGCCAGGCCTTCCAGTGGATCGACGCCACGCCCGAGGCCCGCGTGGCCATCATCGAAGGCGAAGGCAAGCACTTCACCTCGGGCATTGACCTGACCATGATGATGGGCCTGCAAGCGCAAATCAAAAGCGATTGCGACGGCCGCACCCGCGAAAACCTGCGCCGCATGATCCTGGATTTGCAAGACACGCTGACCAGCATGGAGCGCTGCCGCAAGCCCGTGCTGGCCGCCGTGCATGGCGCCTGCGTGGGCGGTGGGATCGACCTGATCACCTGCACCGACATGCGCTATTGCAGTGCCGAGGCCTACTTCACCATCAAGGAAATCGACATCGGCATGACGGCGGATGTGGGCACCTTGCAGCGCTTGCCCAAGCTGATCAGCGACGGCATGGCGCGCGAGCTGGCCTACACCGGCCGCAAGGTGCTGGCCACTGAGGCCAAAGAGATCGGCCTGGTCAACCGCGTGTTCGACACGCCCCAGGCCCTGCGTGATGGTGTGCGCGAAATCGCGGCCACCATCGCGGCCAAATCACCGCTGTCGATCCGTGGCACCAAGGAAATGATCCTGTACGCACGCGATCACAGCGTGGCCGATGGCCTGAACTACATCGCCACCTGGAACGCCGCCATGCTGATGTCCACCGACCTGCAAGCGGCCATGATGGCGCAGATGAGCAAGCAGACGCCGGAGTTTCTGGACTGAGGGCGAAGAAGCCTCAATCAATCCCGGTCAACGGGCTTGCCGGGCTTTTTGTCCGGCTTTTGAAAGGTCTTGGGGCGGAACACATTGCCGTCCCAATCGCCCCGGGTGCGGGCCCGGTTGATCACGGCCTCAGCCTCCTTGGCCGCTTTTTTCTTGGACACGCGCCAACGCCAGGTTTTGACCACCCAGGTGCTGTAACGCTGCCAGCGGCCCAGCACGGCGCGGTCAAGTTGATCGCGGCGGCGGCTGCCGATCATCAGCCGCACCAGCATGAGCAGGCACGCGGCGGCAGTCGTCAGGGCTATCGTCTTTTCAATCAGAGCCATTGCTCGCTTTCATCCATCCTGGCCTCCATCGTATCCAATAAGGCCGCCGCCGTCCCCCCCATAAAACGTGGTGTCCAGAGCCCCCAAAGGCATCGGGGCCATTGAGTGCGCCCGATGCTGTGAACGCTTTTGCCTTAAAATTAGGTTGTACGCAATTTAATTCACCCCCAACCACACCGTCTGGATCCCACCATGTCGCTTGAAAAAATCGTCTACACCGCCCACGCCACCGCCACCGGGGGCCGCGAGGGCCGCGCCGTATCGTCTGACAACCTGCTGGACGTCTCCCTGGCCTTGCCCAAGGAAATGGGCGGCAACGGCAACGGCACCAACCCTGAGCAACTGTTCGCTGCGGGTTACTCGGCCTGTTTCCTGGGCGCCATGGGCTTCGTGGCCGGCCAAAAGAAAACACCCCTGCCCGCCGGCACCAATGTGCAAGGCGATGTGTCGATCGGCCCCATCCCCACGGGTTTCGGCATCCAGGCCACGCTGAACATCACTTTGCCCGGCATGCCGGCCGACGAAGCCAAGGCGCTGGTCGATGCTGCCCACATCGTCTGCCCTTACTCCAACGCCACGCGCAACAACATCACCGTGACCTTGAACGTGCTGTAACCCGCAGCTACAACCGGGCACCAATGGGCGCAAGTTTCATGAGGAATCGGTGATAACGTGATGTTTCCACCGTGTTTTTCGGGTTGACGTCGATCGCGAAGTCAACTTAAGCTTGCGCCCCATGCCTTTTGTGTTTTGCCGCAGTCGCCCAGCTTGTTCCAAAGTCGCCAGCGCCCCGCTGAGCCAGACTTTGAACGCAGGGCGCGCCAAAGCAGCCATTTTGGCGATTTGCCTGGCGTTTTCGGTCTCATCGGCCAGTGCGCAAACCAGCAATCAACAGGCCCTCAGCCCTGATGCCGCAGCCGCCATCGCCGCGCTGACCGGGCAAGCCCCGTCGGCCAACACCGCCCCCACCGAAACCAACGCCGACCCGATCAGCCGTTTCTTGTCAGACAAAGGCCTGATCAACACCAAGCCGGTCACCGACCTGGCCCAGCAGGTTCGCAACAAGGCCACCAACATGGCGTCTGAACTCGTGCTGTCGGCCATGAATTTTCTGGGCGTGCCCTACAAGCGCGGCGGCCAGTCCTCTGACAGCGGTTTTGACTGCAGCGGCTTCACCCGCCACGTGTTTGAAAACAGCGTGGGCCTGATCCTGCCCCGCCGCGCGTCCGAGCAAGCCAATTCGCCCGACCTGGTGTCGGTCAAGCAGGCCGAACTCAAGCCGGGCGACCTGGTGTTTTTCAACACCCTGCGCCACACTTTTTCGCACGTCGGCATCTACATCGGCGACAACAAGTTCATCCACTCGCCCCGCGCTGGTGGCGAGGTTCGGGTCGAGGACATGCGCCTGTCGTACTGGCAAAAGCGTTTTGACGGCGCCCGCCGCGCGCCCAAGGTCGAAGCCACCACCCCCGCCACGCCCTGACCGCATCAACAACCCGACATCCCCCCGGGTCACGTGGTGCAGGCGCCGCCAACAGCGCCCCGCTGTCGCACAATGGCGGCCATGAGTGAGTCCACGCTGGCCCCCCTGCAACGCTTGCGCGAGCAACTGCGGGCGCCCCGAACCAGCCCCATCCTTCCCCTTCAAGGGCCCCGGTCGGCCGCACGCGAGCCCATCGACAGGCTTGGCCGCCCCTTGCGTGACCTGCGCATCTCGGTGACCGACCGCTGCAACTTCCGCTGCAGCTACTGCATGCCGCGCGATGTGTTCGGCAGCGACCATGCCTTCCTGCCACAGCCGCAATTGCTGTCCTTTGAAGAGATCACGCGCACCGCCCGCATCTTCATGGGGCTGGGCGTGCGCAAGCTGCGCCTGACTGGTGGCGAGCCCTTGTTGCGCCGCCACCTTGAGCGCCTGATTGAACAACTGGCGCAGCTGCGCACGCTGGATGGCCAGGCGCCCGAGCTGACCTTGACCACCAACGGCTCGATCCTGGCCCGCAAGGCGCAGGCGCTGAAAGACGCGGGCCTGCACCGCATCACCGTGAGCCTGGACGCCCTGGACGATGCGGTGTTCAAGCGCATGAACGACGCCGACTTCCCGGTGGCCGATGTGCTCACCGGCATTGAAGCTGCGCAGGCCGTGGGCCTGGGCCCGATCAAGGTCAACATGGTGGTGCAGCGCGGCGTCAACGACGATCAGATCCTGCCAATGGCACGGTACTTTCGCGGCACCGGCATCGAGCTGCGCTTCATCGAGTTCATGGACGTGGGCAACACCAACGCCTGGCAGATGGACCAGGTGCTGGCGTCCAGCCAGGTGCGTGAGCGCATCCACGCGCAGTTTCCCTTGCAAGCCACGACCAGCCAACGCCCTGGTGAGACCGCAGAGCGCTGGTCTTATGCCGATGGCCAAGGCTCGGTGGGCTTCATCTCCAGCGTCACCCAGGCCTTTTGCGGTGACTGCAACCGCCTGCGGCTGTCGACCGACGGGCAGCTGTTCACCTGCCTGTTCGCCAGCCGGGGGCACGACCTGCGCGCCCTGCTGCGTGCAGACCAAGGCCATTCAGATGACGACATCGCCGCTGGTCTGCGCCACCTGTGGTCTCGGCGTGAAGACCAATACTCGCAACTGCGGGCCCAAGGCGTGGCGCCCGAGCACCGCATCGAGATGAGCTACATCGGTGGCTGAGGCCATGCCGCAGTCCGAGGTGACCGGGTGGATCCTGGCGGGCGGTGAAGGTCGGCGCATGGGCGGTGCCAACAAGGGCCTGCAGCCCTACCAGGGCCAGGCTTTGGCAAGCTGGGTGATCCATGCCTTGCGGGGCCAGGTCAGCACCTTGCGCATCAACGCCAACCGCGACCTGGCGAACTATGCGCAGTTGCTGGAAGCCGCATCAGCTGGCGGCGAGGTCTGGCCCGACGACGAAGGCATCAACACCTCACTCGGCCCCCTGGCTGGCATCCTGACGGGCCTGCGCCAGGTGGCGACCCCGTGGTTGATGGTGTCCGCCTGCGACACCCCGGCCCTGCCCTCAACGCTGGTTGGTCAATTGCACCAGCAGGCCCTGGCCCACCACGCCAACATCGCCGTGCCAGTGACCTGCGATGCCAACGGAGAAACCCGCCACCACTGGACTTGCGCCCTGATCCACGCCCACACCCGCCCATCACTGGAAGCCGCCTTGGCCCAAGGCGAGCGGCGCGTTGGCCAGTGGATCAAGTCATGCGCCTGGATCGGCGTATCCTTCGACGACCCTGCAGCTTTCATCAACATCAACATCCCGGAGACACTGCATGGACCTGTCTGAACCATCCTGCGCCCGAATAGCCCGCATCGGGCCGGCTGATCTGAACGCCTACAAGTCTTTGCGCGATGAAGGCCTGCGCCTGCACATTGATGCCTTCGACAACGACATCGAAAGCGAGCACGCGCGCCCACCCGAGGGCTACATCGGCAGACTCGGCCTGCACGACACTTTGGGCGGCACGTTTTTGCTGGGCGCCTGGCACGGCCGAAAGCTGGTCGGCACCATCGGGCTAGAGCGCCAATCCTTGCAGAAGCTGCGCCACAGCGCCGAACTCAACAGCATGATGGTCAGCCCCTCGCACATGGGCGAAGGCCTGGGCGACCTGCTCATGACGGCCTGCCTCAGCGAGGCCCGCAAAGCCATCGGCCTGGAGCAGATCACCTTGCGCGTTAGCACCTCCAGCACGGCCGCCATCCGCCTTTATGAGCGCGCTGGCTTCCAGGCCTGCGGCGTCGTTCCCCACGTGATCAAGCTGATCGACGGGCCCGGCCAGGTCCGCTATTTCGACAAGCTGACCATGGTCATGATCCTGTAAGGATCATTCACGCCATGGCTTCGGCCGCGCCCCGGTTGGCCAGGCCATCGGCGCGTTCATTGCCAGGGTCACCCGCGTGGCCCTTCACCCAACGCCAGTCCACCTGGTGCTCGGCGGCGGCCAGCTCCAGACGTTGCCAAAGATCAGCGTTCTTGACCGGCTTGTTGTCCGCCGTTTTCCAGCCCTTGCGCTTCCAGCCCGTGTTCCATTCCGTGATGCCTTTGCGCACGTACTGGCTGTCGGTGTAGATGATGACCGAGCAGCGCCGCTTGAGTGCCGTCAGGGCCTGGATCACCGCCATCAACTCCATGCGGTTATTGGTCGTCAAGGTCTCACCGCCCCACATCTCCTTTTCATGCTGGCCGCTCACCATCCACACGCCCCAGCCGCCCGGCCCCGGGTTGCCTTTGCACGCACCGTCGGTGTAGACCACCACGGGCTGTTCCATCTCACTCATTCTTGTCCTTGTTGAAAATGGCTTGTCTTTGCTGGCGGCTGGTCACGGCCGCAGGCGCTGCAACCGGGTGTGGCACGCGCGCCTTGCGCACCTTGCCCACCATGCGCATGCCCCGCGCCCGCTTGACGGCCACCACGAAGTAAACGGCGCCCAGCACCGGCCACCAACGATCGCCCGCGCGGTCCATCCACTCCAACCGATTCCACCATGTTTCGCTGCTGATCATGGGGCGGTAGCAGCCAAAACTGCCCGCCTCCACCTCCAGATCCAGCAGGCGCAGCCAATCTCGCAAACGCCAGTACGCGATGAATTCGCCTTGCGGCAAAACCGTGGCACGATCAACACCCCAAGTGCCCATGCGCTGCCACAAGCCCCACAAGCTGGCCGGGTTGAACCCGGCGATCACCACGCGCCCCTCGGGCACCAGCACACGCTCGACCTCGCGCAAGGTGTGGTGGGGGTCGCGCGCCAGCTCCAAAGCGTGCGGCAGCACCACCAAGTCCAGGCTGTTGCTCGGGAATGGCAGCGCCTCGAAATCGCAGCGCAAACTCAAGGGCGCGCCCTGCTCCAGCGACACAGGGCCTTTCTCGGCGGGGGGCGTCCAGCCCTGGTAGGCTGTGTCCAAGGCCAACCAGCGGTGGGGCATGCGGTTCGTGCGCAACCCATCCAGTTCCGGCAGGCCCAATTGCATGGCGTGAAAACCGAACACATCGGCCACCAACCGATCAATCTGGCATTGTTCCCACTCCAGCAAAGCCTGGCCTGGCGGCAAGGCCAGCCAGGGGTGCAACTCTATAATCGGCGCGACTTTACTCATGAATCTGCTTGCCCTACCCGCCTTCACTGACAACTACATCTGGATGCTTCACGATGGCCAAAAAGCCCTCGTCGTGGATCCGGGAGACTCGACGCCCGTTCTGGATGCCTTGCAAAGCCTGGGCCTTGAACTGGCGCTCATTCTAGTGACCCATCGCCACCTGGACCATGTCGGCGGCCTGGCAGCCTTGCGGCCCCACCTGAAAGGTCCGGTCTATGGCCCCGCCAACTCCGACATCGAAGGTGTTGACATCAAGGTGGGCGAAGGCTTTTACATTGATTTTCTAGGCACAAGGGTTGACGTGTGGGACACCCCCGGCCACACTGCGGACCACATCACCTATTTGGTGCGTTCCGACCTCACTCAACCGGGCCAGCCGCCCTTGCTGTTTTGCGGCGACACCCTTTTCAGCGCTGGATGTGGCCGCCTTTACGACGGCACGGCCGAACAACTGTTCCAGGCCTTGAGTCGTTTCAGCACCCTGCCTGGCAACACCACCGTGTGCTGCACCCACGAATACACCCTGGATAACCTGCGTTTTGCCCGCGCCGTGGAACCGCACAACACCGACACTGCCGCCTATAAGATGACTTGCCAACAACTGAGACAGCTTGGCAAGCCGACTTTGCCGACCACGATGGCCACCGAGATGGCCATCAACCCATTCATGCGCTGTGCCCAACCTCAGGTGATCGCCAGCGCCCAACAACATGGCGCCCAAGACAGCTCCGGCTCGGCGGTTTTCACCGCCCTGCGCCAATGGAAAAACAGTTTCAAAGCATGAGCATCATCAAGCCCGCCCTTCGACCCATCGCCCTTTGCGTTGCCCTGGTCAGCGCCCTCCTGGTCACAGGCTGCTCCAGCCTGGACACGTTCATCACCCGATCGAGTGATCAAGACGGCGCCACCAAATTGGCCGCAGCGACCACCGCGGCGGCCATGGTCGCGGTGGCGCCCTCGGCCCCCACAATCAAAGCCCAGGTCAAAGCCCAGGCCAATCGAGGTGTCGCCTTGCAAGACGACGCTCGCGAAGCCGTGGGCACCCCCACCGACCCGCTGCGCCCAGACACCACGCTGGACCTGGACGATCTGAGCGCCAACCAAGACCTGTGGGCCCGCGTGCGCCGTGGTTTTGGTCTGCCTGAGCTGGACATCGCGCTGGTCGGTGACCACGAGCGTTGGTACGCCAGCCGCCCCGACTACGTACAGCGCATGACCGAGCGCTCCAGCCGCTACCTCTTCCATGTGCTGGAAGAGATCGAGCGCCGCCAGATGCCCACCGAGCTGGCCCTGCTGCCTTTCATCGAAAGCGCCTTCAACCCACAAGCCCAGTCATCGGCCCGAGCCTCCGGCATCTGGCAATTCATGCCCGCCACGGGCAAGGATTTCGAGCTCAAGCAAAACGTGTTTCGCGATGACCGCCGCGACGTGCTCGCATCCACCCGGGCCGCGCTTGACTACCTGCAGCGCCTTAACCGCCAGTTTGGCGACTGGCACCTGGCCCTGGCCGCCTACAACTGGGGCGAAGGCAATGTGCAAAAGGCCATCAACCGCAACATCAAGGCGGGCCTGCCCACCGACTACCTCAGCCTGAACATGCCGGCCGAGACGCGCAACTACGTGCCCAAGCTGCACGCCGTGCGCAACATCGTGCTGCGTCCAGACAGCTTCGGCCTGATCCTGACGCCGATCGAGAACCATCCTTACTTTGTCAGCGTTCCCATCCAGCGCGACATGGACGTGCCCCTGGCCGCCAAACTGGCCGGCCTGTCCACTGACGCGTTCAAGGACCTCAACCCCTCGATGAACAAACCGGTGATCCTGGCCGCTGGCACGCCCCAGGTGCTCTTGCCTTACGACAACGCCAGCCAGTTTGTGCACAACCTCAGCCAGCACAAGGGCCTGCTGGCCACCTGGACGGCGTGGACCGTGCCGCGCACCATGCGCCCAGCCGAAGCCGCCAAGCAAGTCGGCATGAGCGAGGACGCGTTGCGCGACATCAACCGCATTCCGCCCAAGATGCTGGTCAAGGCGGGCTCAACCCTGCTGGTGCCCCGCAGCCAGCACCGTGAACAAGACGTGTCTGAAACCGTGGCCGACAACGCCATGATGGCCCTGGCCCCAGACGTGCCGCCCCTGCGCCGCATGACACTGCGTGCTGGCAAGGGCGATTCGGTGGCCAGCCTGGCCCGCCGTTACCGCGTGTCGGCCTCGCAAGTGGCGCAATGGAATCGCGTATCGGCCTCGTCCAAGTTCACCCGTGGCCAAAGCGTGGTGGTCTATGTGGCCGCAGGCAAAAAAGTGCAGAAAAACACACGCACCGTGGCACGCTCGTCCAGCAAGGCCGCGGTCAAGGTGGCCAGCGCATCCCGCACTGGCAACCGCGTCGTGAAAGGCCGCGCGACACCCAGCCGCGCCAGCCGTGTGCGAGTAGCCAGCGCTCGCTGACCTTCCCCGCACCTCAAAGCCTTCTTCAGGCCGCCATCATCAGCAGTGCGATGTTGGTGGCCAGGCCTGCAGTCCACACCAGGGTGCGCAGTGAGCCCAAGTCGGCCAGGTACAGGGCCGTGTACACGAGGCGAATGCCAATGTAGGCCAGGGCCAGCAGGTCGATGCGGGCCTGATCAGCCAGCGCCATCTGGGCAAAGATCACTGCCGCTGCGAACAGTGGCAAACCTTCAAAACCATTGATCTGCGCGGCATGGGCACGTTGGTGCCAGCCCGTCAACTTGCCCGCCCACTCGCGCGGGTTGTTGTTGTCGTAGCCGCCGTTTTTACGGCCCAGGCGAATCGTGCCGGCCTTGGCCAGACCCACGGTCAACACCGGCAACATGAAAGCGGCCAGGACTGTCCATTTGGCAATCGTCATCAAAATCTCCTTGGTCTCTTGGACCCATGTCTGTTTTGGAAATGCACGCCCAAGGGATCAACGTCGATCCATGAAAGCGTGCGCAATGGTACCCAGGTCCACGTACTCCAACTCACTGCCAACGGGAACGCCGCGCGCCAGTCGCGTCACTTTTAAACCACGCTGACGCAGCGCCTCGCCAATGACATGGGCCGTGGCCTCACCTTCGGCATTGAAATTGGTGGCCAGGATCACTTCGCTGACCAGGCCGTCGACTGCGCGTTGAAGCAAAGCGGTCAGGCCAATGTCGTGCACACCGATGCCATCGAGCGGGCTGAGCCGCCCCAGCAGCACGAAGTACAAGCCGTGGTAACTGCCCGTGCGCTCGAAGGTGGCCTGATCGGCCGGGCTTTCGACCACGCACAGCAGGCTTTGATCGCGCGATTCGTCCTGGCAAACATCGCACACCGGCGCGCGGCTGAAGGTGTGGCAACGCTCGCAGTGCCCGATCTCATCGATGGAGGCCGCCAGCGCCTGCGACAGCTTCATGGCCCCAACACGGTCATGCTGCAACAGGTGAAACGCCATGCGCTGCGCCGACTTCTGCCCCACGCCGGGCAGGCAGCGCAGGGCATCGATCAGGATCTCTACAGCCGGATCGGCCATGTTGTCGTCGAGGTGCTCAGAACGGCAGTTTCATGCCGGGAGGCATGGGCATGCCGGCGGTCAACTTGCCCATCTTTTCCTGCGAGGTGGCTTCTGCACGGCGCACCGCGTCGTTGAAAGCAGCGGCCACCAAGTCTTCCAGCATGTCTTTGTCATCGGCCAGCAAGCTGGGGTCAATGGTGACGCGCTTGACGTCGTTCTTGCAGGTCATCAGCACTTTGACCAAGCCGGCGCCAGACTGGCCTTCAACCTCGATCAGGCCCAGTTCGTCCTGGGCCTTTTTCAGGTTGTCCTGCATTTGCTGGGCTTGCTTCATCAAGCCGGCGAGTTGTCCTTTGAGCATGACGATTCCTTCTTATCTAACGCTTACGCAAACCGCGATTGTCACCCGGAACACGGGCGATCACAGCGGGCGAATGGATCCGGCCACGATGCGGGCGCCAGGATATTGGGCCAGGACAGAGATCACCAGGGGATCGCGCTGGATCAAATCCTCGGCCGCGCGCTGGCGGCGCTCTCGGGTCGCCTGATCGCGTTGAGCCGGTGTGTTGACCGCCGCGCCACCTTCCAGCTCGATGACGGCCGTGTGCTCCAGCAATTGCGACAAGGCTTGGGCCAGGCGCTCACGGTGCATCTCGCCACGCAGGCTTTCGCGCTCGACACGCAGTTGCCAGCGGCTGCCGCCGGCCTCTTCGATGGTGGCCAAGCATTGGGCCTGCATGGCCAGTTCACGGACCAGGGCGGTGATGCTGTTGCGCGCCGCCATTTGCGCCACCAGCTGCGCCCAGCGGGCTGACAAGGGATCGTCTGGCAAGGCGGCGACCACCGGCTGTTCAGGAGGCGCCGGTGGTTCAGCCAGGGATGGGGATGGTGCTTCTACAGGCGGTGAGTCCGGTTCGGCATTGCCCGCCTCGTAGGCCTGATCGGGCAAAACCTCCCACGGTGGAATGCCCTGAGAAACCTTGGGCACGGGTGCCGAAACGAGTTTGGGCGCCACGGGCTGAGCAATGGGCCGCGCAGCCACCGCCTTGGCGGCCTTTTGCACTGTGAGCTCGGGGGCCAGCCTGTTGGCGGCGCCCGAGCCTTCAGCTTTTGGGCTGGGCGGGGCCCGGTCTCCCACATGTTGTACGGCCTGTGTGGGCTTGAACGCCAGCAAACGCAACAGCAGCATCAGCAGGCCGCTGTACTCATCGGGCGCCAAGGCCAGTTCAGCCCGCCCTTGCAAGGCCAGGCTGTAAAACAACTGGGTTTCATCGGGGGCCAGCAGGGCGGCCAAGGACTGCCACAAGGCCGCGTCAGGATCCGAGCCATCCACCGCCTGCGGCACGGCCTGGATCACCGCCATGCGTTGCAAGGCCGTGGCCAGCTCTTCCAAGGTGCCTGAAGCCGACAAGCCCAGCTCGCGCAAGGTGTCGACTGCAGCCACCAAACCTGCGCCATCGCTAGCAGACACCGATTCAATGATCTTCTGAATGTGCTGCCTGTCCACAGCACCCAGCATCAACCGCACATTGACTTCGAGCAAAGCACCGCCGCCAAAAGCGATGGCCTGGTCGGTCAGCGACAAGGCATCACGCATCGAGCCACGGGCGGCCCTTGCCAGCAAGCTCAGGGCACCCGGTTCAGCGCTGATGGCCTCGGACGCCATCACCTGCTGCAAGTGGTCCTGCACCGTCTGCATGGCCATCGGCCGCAAGTTGAACTGCAAGCAACGTGACAGCACGGTCACTGGCACCTTTTGCGGATCGGTCGTGGCCAGCACGAACTTCAGGTAGTCAGGCGGCTCTTCCAGCGTCTTCAACATGGCGTTGAAGGCGTGGTTGGTCAGCATGTGCACTTCGTCGATCATGTAGACCTTGAAGCGCCCGACCACTGGCTTGTAGACCGATTGATCCAACAGTTGGGAGATCTCGTCCACCCCGCGGTTGGAGGCGGCGTCCAGCTCCACGTAATCCACGAAGCGGCCCGAATCGATGTCGCAGCAAGGCTGACATTGGCCACAGGGACGCGCCGTGATGCCACCCCTGCCATCCAGCCCCACGCAATTGAGCGATTTGGCCAAAATGCGCGACACGGTGGTTTTACCCACACCCCGCGTTCCGGTGAACAAATAAGCGTGGTGCAAACGCTGCTGGGTGAGCGCGTTGCTCAAAGCCTGAACCACATGCCCCTGGCCAACCATGGCCTCGAAACTGTGGGGGCGGTATTTGCGGGCAAGAACCATTGAACTCATCGCGCGATTTTACCGGCCACCACGCGTCTTTGATAAAAGTTGACGTCAACACATCATCTGAGCACCCCTAAGATTTGGGACAGGCTATGCAATATTCACGCTACCCCCTACAATTTAACGTTGGTGATTTCGGGAAACCTTTTCTTACATGTCATCATGTCAGGTTGCCCACGCACCACCGGTTGACTCGTCTATTCCAGGCCCGGAAAAAGCGAGTGCAGTCGCCGTATAACCATTTATTGGGCTTGCAGTTATGTCGTTTGAATCATTGGGGTTGGCTGAGCCGTTGCTGAAAGCAATCGCCGAAGCTGGCTACACCATCCCAACACCCATCCAGGCACAGGCCATTCCAGCCGTGCTCAGTGGTGGTGACCTGCTGGCAGGCGCGCAAACCGGAACAGGCAAAACTGCCGGTTTCACCTTGCCCCTGCTGCACAAATTGGCCATCAACCAAGCACCTCAAGGTGCCAAGCGCCACATCCGCGCACTGATCCTGACCCCCACCCGCGAACTCGCGGCGCAGGTTGAAGAAAGCGTGCGGACCTACGGCAAGTACTTGCCGCTGCGATCCATGGTGATGTTCGGTGGGGTCGGCATGAAGCCGCAGATCGACGCCCTGCGCCGTGGCATCGACATCCTGGTGGCCACGCCTGGCCGCCTGCTGGACCACCATCAGCAAGGCACCCTGGACCTCAGCCACGTCGAATTCTTCGTGCTGGACGAAGCCGACCGCATGCTGGACATGGGCTTTGTCCATGACATCAAGCGCGTGCTGGCCATCGTTCCCGCCAAGAAGCAAAGCCTGTTGTTCTCGGCCACCTTCTCGGACGAGATCAAGACTCTGGCCGACAAGCTGCTCAACGCCCCCCAGGTGATTGAAGTGGCACGTCGCAATGCCACGGCCGATAAGATCTCGCAAAAGATCCACCCGGTCGACCGCGATCAGAAGAAAGAGTTGCTGACGCACCTGATCAAGTCGCACAACTGGCACCAGGTGCTGGTGTTCACGCGCATGAAGCACGGCGCCAACCGCTTGGTTGAGTACCTGGAAAAGCAAGACATCACCGCCATGGCCATCCATGGCAACAAGAGCCAGAGCGCCCGCACACGAGCCTTGGCCGAGTTCAAATCCGGTGCTCTGCAAGTGCTGGTGGCCACGGACATCGCGGCCCGCGGCATCGACATCGACCAGTTGCCCCACGTCATCAACTACGAACTGCCCAATGTGGCCGAAGACTACGTGCACCGCATTGGCCGCACCGGCCGTGCTGGCGCCGAAGGCGAGGCCATCTCGTTGGTGTGCGTGGACGAAGAAGGCTTCCTGGCCGACATCGAGAAGCTGATCAAACGGCCCATCGAGCGCGAAGTGGTGCAGGGCTTCGAGCCCGACCCCAACGCCAAGGCCGAGCCCATCCTGTTGGGTCGTCGCACCTTGCACGGCGCACCCAGCGGCGGAGGGCGTGGCGGCTCCAATACCGGTGGCCGTCCTGGCGGTGGTGGTGGCGGTGGTGGTGGCCGTGCGGCTCCTCGCAACAACGGTTCACCGCGCGCTGGAGACTCACGCGGCAATGGCGACAAGCGTGGTGGTGGCGGCGGTGGCAATCGCGGCGCGGCGCCGGCTGCACGTGATCGAACACGCTGATCCAGAGAAGCATCCTGTTTGGACAATAAAAAACCCGGCATTGCCGGGTTTTTTCATGAGCGCAACCTATTTAGAAGCTGCGCCAATCGCTCAATGCAAATTACTTCGAGGCTGCTGCCGAAGCGGCTTCAGCCTTGTGAGCTGCCTTCTTGGCGTGGTGCTTGTGCTTCTTGGCAGGCTTGGAAGCCACGGCCGAAGCTTCAGGAGCGGCAGC
>NZ_JACMNS010000019.1 GCF_014378415.1 Aquabacterium sp. | reverse complement strand
TGGACCGCCTTTTGGTGACCCAGGCTTTGAGCGCTCAGGCATGGGGGCGGCAATGGGCGCAGCGCGATCGGCGGGCGTTCGAGCACGCGGTGGCGCAGGTGGTGGATTGCGCTCATTTGTGGGTGCGTGTGGCGCAAGCCTGTCCGCCGAACGAGCGCTTGGCTTATTGGGCGACTTGCCGAGACGCGCTGAGCGCGGCCCAGGCGGCCAGCACGGGGCCGGGCGCACGCGAACGCCTGTTGCTGGCCTGGGCGCTGGAGTGGGCGGCCAGCAGTGACGATGGCCATTGGGTGACCGATGTGTTGTTCAGCCACCGAGCGGCGGCCTGGGTCGGCGTGACCGCAGGCGAGACCGTGGTGCCCGGCAGTGAGTCGTCGGTGATGTTGGCCGTGCTGAGGCAGGCGGTGCTGTCTGGCGTGCCTGCCTTGTGGATGAACGCCGTGGCGGCGCCAGCGAAGGGCGATGCCGCCGACGTGCCGGCATTGGCCCGCTGCCGGGACTTTGAAGATGAGGCACAGCAAACCACGGCCCTGGTGCTGGCGGCAGTTCAAGAGGCTCGGGCATCTGCGGGTGATCCGGTTGCTTTGATTGCCCTGGACCGCAGCTTGGTCAGGCGCGTGCGTGCCCTGCTGGAGGGCGCTGGCGCCACCTTGTCGGACGAGACGGGCTGGAAGCTTTCGACCACGCGCGCCGGGGCGGCCGTGACGCGCATGCTGGCGGCATCGCAGCCACGGGCTTCCACCGATGACTTGTTGGACTGGCTCAAGTCAGGCTGGGTGAGCTGGCCTGAGCTTGGGTCGTCTTCTGAATTGGACGAGGCGGTGGCCACTTTGGAGACTTGGTGCCGACGCCATGGCCTGTTGGTGGCCTGGGGCTTGTCGGGCCAGGACATGGCCACAGACCTGGTGCCTGGTGGGCGCCAGGCGATGCCCGAGTCTGCCCGGCGATTGTGGTCGAGGGCTCGGCAGACCGTGCAGTTGCTGGCACCTTTGTGGGGCAGCGGGCGCGCGTCTTTGTCGGCATTGCTGGCGCAGGTGGCTGAGGCCTTGAAAGACTGCGAGGCTTGGCAGGCTTTGGCGGACGATGTGGCGGGGGTGTCGGTGCTGAAGGCGCTGCACCTGAGCGCCGAAGATGGCAGTGAAGCTTTGGCCTGGCCCTTGGTGACTCAGGACCTGCGCATGGATGGCCAGGGCCTGAGCCGCTGGGTTGACGATGTGCTGGAGGAATCCAGCTTCCGGTTGGAGTCGGCGGCGGCGGGTGATGCCAAGGTGGATGTGGTGGTGACGCCTTTGACGCGCGCCGTGCTCAGACCCTTCAGCGCGGTGGTGATGCCCGGCGCGGATGAGGGGCAATTGGGCGTCATGAACGGCGTGCCAGGGTGGGTGCATGGTGCCTTGTCGGAGCAGATGGGCTTGCCGACGAAGGCGACCACCCGCGATGCGCAATGGGCGTCGTTTGCCTTGTTGATGGCCCAGCCCGGCATGGCGTGTCTGTGCCGCCAAGCCAATGGGCGCGAGCCTCTGGAACCCAGCCCCTGGTTCGAGCGTTGGTCAATGCACACGGGACAGTCATTGCGCGAGTTGAAGGATCTCCGGCTGACGCAGTTGGTGCCGGCTTTGCCCATGGCCATGCCTCGCCCCCGCCTGCGGCACCGGCTGCCATCCGGTGTCGCCAGCGGGGGCTTGAAGTTGCCGCTGCCGGCGCAGATCACGGCCACGTCTTACGAGGCATTGCGCCAATGTCCCTACCGATTTTTTGCCCGCCATGTGTTGAATTTGCGGCAATTGGATGAACTGGAAGAGGGTGTGGACCGCTCTGACTTTGGGGTGTGGTTGCATGCGGTGCTGCAAAGCTTTCACACGCGCCGCGATGAGGTGCCGGTGGCCAAGGCCGATGATGTGGCCTTGTGGGTGCAGGCCGCGCAGGATGTGACGCGAGCGCAGGGGCTGGACCGTGACAGCCGACGGCCTTTTTTCTTGCCCTTTGCCGCGACCCTGGAGCGCTTGGCCTTGAACTACGTGGCTTGGCTGCATGGCCATGAAGGCCAGGGCTGGCATTTCGCAAAAGCCGAAGAAGTGGTGCAGTGGCCCATGGCTTTGTCCCATGAACCTGGTGAGGACGTGATGGTGACCCTGCACGGGCAACTGGACCGGCTGGACCGGCGAGGGCAGGGCGATGATGGCGCTGCCTGGACCGTGATCGACTACAAGACGGGCTCGCTCGAGGCGCTCAAGCAGAAGGTCAGGCAACCGCTGGAAGACACGCAGTTGGCCTTTTATGCCGCCTTGGCGCAGCATGCGTCTGCCACGGTTGATCCTGGCGACCCTCATCGGGTGACCCAGGCGGTTGAGGGCCTGTACCTTCAGATGGATGAGAAAGGCGTTCACGCCGTGGAGCACCCGCATGTGATCGAGTCGGCCAAGGCTTTGGTGGCGGGGGTCCGCATGGACCTGACGCGTTTGTTGGCCGGGGCCGCCATGCCCGCTTTGGGCGAAGGCGTGGCTTGCGACTACTGCGAGGTGCGCGGCCTTTGTCGGCGTGACCATTGGACATTGGCGGAGGCACTGTCATGAGCTTGTCCGCTTACCGCATCAACGACCAGGCCGTGCCGCCCGAGCACTTCTACCAGGTGGCCTGTGATCCCCAGCGCAGCGTGGTGGTCGAGGCGTGTGCCGGCGCGGGCAAGACCTGGATGTTGGTGTCTCGCATCTTGCGGGCTTTGCTGGATGGCGTGGCCCCTTCGCAAATCCTGGCCATCACCTTCACGCGCAAGGCCGCCGGCGAGATGCGCGAGCGTCTGCACGAATGGCTGCGCGAATTTGCCCGCGCCGATGATGCTGAGCGCCAGCAGCAGTTGGTGATGCGCGGCATGTTGCCCGCGCAGGCCATTCAAGCTTCGGCGGCCTTGGCCGACTTGTACCGTCAGTGGCTGGAAGATGGTCGCGGGGTGGAAATCCACACCATCCACGGCTGGTTTTCGCGGCTGGTGCGTGCGGCTCCGCTGGATGCTTTGGCTGAGTTGGGTCTGCCCCCTGAGTTGAACCTGCTTGAAGACAGCAGTGAGCTGTGGCCCGAGTTGTGGGGGCGCTTCCTCAGGCGCATGGACGCGCAGCAATCGGCCACTGAATCAGATGATCCCGCGGTGCGGGTGCGTGCCGAACTGGACGCCTTTGTGGCCATGGTGCGCGATGTGGGCCGCTTCAACCTGGAGTCCTGGCTGCAATCGGCCTTGTCCAACCGGCTTGAAATCACGTTGGCTGACCAGGCCGGGCACTTGCAGGGCAGTGTCGAGTCGGTGGGGCAGTGGTCGGGGGAGTGGGCGGGCGTTAATGATCCGCGTGAGGCCTTGCTGAAGCCTTCCGTCAACGGCCAGTTCTGGGCCTTGGCCAAGTTGTTGTGCCAGGCCAAAGGCGCCAAGGCGCAAACGGCTGGTCGCGGCATTGAGCAGGCCTTGGGGCAAAGCCATGTCGCTGCGCAATACGATGGCTTGCGCCAGGCCTTGTTCACTGACAAGGGGCCGCGCAAGCAACTGGGCGAGTTCGACGAACTGGCGTGGGCCGTGGCCTGGTTGTCGGATTTGGCCTTGGCGGTTGAGCAGGCCCAGGCCCATGACCTGCACCAGCGCATGTGCCTGTTGGCGCGAGCCTTGTTCAAGGAATACACCGGCCTCAAGGCCCTGCGAGGGCAGGTGGACATGGTCGATCTGGAACTGGCCGCCTCGCACCTGTTGAGCAATTCATCGGTGGCGGGCTGGATTCAGGAGCGCCTGGACACGCAAGTGCGTCAATTGTTGATGGACGAATTCCAGGACACCAGCCCATTGCAATGGCAGACGATGAAGTCGTGGCTGGGCGGCTATGCGGGGGCGGGCGGTGGCTTGAGCGGGCGGCAATCCATGCAGGTGTTCCTGGTGGGCGACCCCAAGCAAAGCATCTACCGCTTCAGGCGTGCCGACCCCCGTGTGTTCGAGGCCGCCAAGCATTTCGTGCTGGATGGCTTGCAGGGCGATTTGCTGTCTTGCGATCACACGCGCCGCAATGCACCCGGTGTGATCGAGGTGCTGAACAGGGTCATGGACAGTGCCGTGGCGGAAGGTGCTTTCACAGGCTTCAGGCCGCACACCACGGAATCGAATGAGGCGGCCAAGGTGTCGGTGTTGCCGGATGTACCCCGCCCGTCGAGTGAGCCCCGTCATCAGGAATTGGACATGGCTTGGCGCGACACACTGGTCGAGCCCCGCGAAGAGCCCGACTCGTCACTCAAGCAGCTTGAAGCCGAGCATGTGGCGCGGGCCATTGGCGAATTGATTCGCGATCAGGGCCTGCAGCCTGAAGACATCTTTGTGCTTAGCCGCAAGCGCGCGACGCTGGCTTGGGTGGGCTTGGCGCTTCAGGCCCAGGGCGTGCCCTATGTCGCCCCTGAAGACACGAAGCTCATCGACACGCCCGAGGTGCGCGACCTGGTGGCCTTGGTGGAGGCCCTGGTGTCGCCTCAAAACGACCTGGCTTTGGCGCATGCCCTGCGCAGCCCTGTGTTTGCTTGGTCCGACGACGACGTGATGGACCTGGCCGCTCGGGCGCGGGCCGCCGGTGGCACTTGGTGGCGTGCCCTGATGGCCTGGGGTGACCCGGGCCCGGCGGTGCAGCACGCGGCCCAGTCGCTGGCCCGTTGGCAAGCACTGGCGCGGCACGCGCCGCCGCATGATCTCTTGGAGGCCATGTTGACGCAGGGCCGGATCCGCGAACGCTGGGTGGCCACCGTGCCGCCTTCCATGCGCGCGCAAGCCATGGTTCACATCAACGCTTTGCTGGCCCAAAGCCTGGACATGGATGGCGGCCGCGATGCCACACCCTACCGGTGGATCAGGGTGCTCAAGCGCTTGCCACTGGCCTTGCCGGCGCGTGTTCACCCGGGCGCGGTTCAGTTGTTGACCATTCACGGGGCCAAGGGGCTGGAGGCGCGGGTGGTGTTCATCGTGGACGCGGATGCCCAGGAAGGGCGCCCGAACAACCACACCGTGATGGTCGACTGGCCTGAAAGCGAAGCCCGCCCGGTGAGTTGCGCGTTCATCCGATCCGAGGCCAACCCACCGCCGAGCCTGAGTCAGGCCATGGACCACGAGCGCGCGGCCCAGCGTCGAGAGGAGCTCAATGCCTTGTACGTGGCCTTGACCCGGGCCCGCGAACAACTGGTGTTCAGCCGAACGCAGCCTCGCACCAGCAACAAGCATGGCAGTTGGTGGCAGCGTTTGATCGACGCCAAAGCGATCGGCGAGGTCGATGCCTGGGTGCCGCGATCGTCGGATGCGGCCTTTTTTCATGACATTGATGGACCAAGGCCATCCGATGCCCGTCTGGCCGTGCTCCCGGTTTTGGAGTCCCCGTGCGTCATTCCTGTTGCGTTCACAGCGCTGCCGATGGCCGAGGATGCCGCCTTGTTGGGGCAAGTGGTCCACAAGGCCCTGGAATGGTTGACCACGTTGGCCATCAACCAGAGAAGCACGGCGCGCGTCCAACAGGCGATCCAATCTGCCTGTCTGGCCTTGTCCGCCCCGACGCTGCTGCTGGAGCGCGCCGAACCTTTGGTGGCCAAAATCCTGGGCAGTCAGGAGTTGGCCGTTTGGTTGGACCCAGCGCAGCTTGGCTGGGCTGGCAACGAGGTCGGCTTGATTCACAACGGCCAGACTCTGCGCATTGACCGTCTGGTGGCGCTTGATTCGGCGGCGGGGCGCGAATGGTGGGTGTTGGACTACAAACTCCAGCATCGACCCCAGGAACTGCCCAGCTACCAGGCGCAAATGCGGCAGTATGTAGAGGCGGTCTCAAAACTGCAGCCCGGGGACATTGTGCGTGCGGCTTTCATCACTGGGGAGGGGCGGTTGCTTGAGTTGGTTTGAAAAAGACCGTCTTACCGGCTTTTGAAACACTTTCACACTGGTGCAACTGCGGTTCAATCGGACATGCCGGGGTGATGTATCACCCCATGAAAAAGCCTCTTCCATTGCCCATGGCCGTCATCACGCCACCCTCGTCACCGCCGATTCCGCACTTTGGCCGCTATGAGTTGCGCCAATTGCTCAGCCGCAGCCTGGCGACGACGACCTGGCGGGCGATGGACCCCAGGTTGCAGCACGAAGTGGTGCTGTGTCTGCCGCGCGCTCAGCCCCGGCTGCCCCGAGATCTGGACGCCTGGCACCAGGATGTTCAGGTCGCTTCCAGGCTGAAGCACCCTCGGTTGGCCGATGTGCTGGAAATCAGCATCCAGGACGGTTGGCCGTTTGTCAGCGCAAACCGAGGCGCTTGCGTGACCTTGAATGAGCGCCTGGCCGCCGGGCCGCCCCCCACCTTGGTCGAGACGATCGGCTGGATGGTCGATGTGCTGGAGGGCCTGGCCTACGCTCACGACGCTGGCGTGGCCCACCGCGACCTGGGCCTGCACAACGTGTTGATTGACACCAATGGCCGCGCCAGCGTGGCGGGATTGGGCGTGGGCTTCATGGCCGATGTCCCGGGCAAATCCAAAGCCAATGCGGGCTTGCAGCAGCAACGCGCCGCCGCCGAGCACGACGTGCTCATGGCCGGCTTGCTGATGTACCGCTTGTTGGCCGGCGTTCCGGCACTGGACGACCCCGACCTGTGCAGCGCCGCACAACGCGTGGGCCGCGAAATCGTGCGCCTGCCCTGGTCTGCGACGCTGGCCGTGCCCGACACCTTGCGGGCCATCGTCAACCGTTCAACCGACCTCCAGCAACGCCAGCGGTACCTGAACGCCCGCACTTTGCTGGCAGCCTTGCAAGGCTGGATCAAGACCGACGAGCAGGAGTCGGGCGGCCCTTTGGCGCTGCTGATCGATCGACTCAACACCGTGGGCAGTTTGCCCAGTCGTCCCCGCTCGGGGCGAGCTTTCAAGCAGTCCATGGTCAAGGACAACCTGCGCGTGGACGACATTGTCGACATCATCGCCAAGGATCCGGGCCTGGTGTGGGAGCTACTGCGAAGCGTGAACACCGCGCGGTTTCAAACCGGTATCAGCGATGACCACGTGACCACCATCACTCGGTCTGTGGTGCTGATGGGGCAATTGGGTTTGCGTAAAGTGGTTTCAGCGTTGCGGCCATGGCCTGGCGCCTTGACGGTAGCCGAGTCAAAAGCGCCGTCTGGTGAGCCCACGCCACCGGCCCAGACCGCCTTGGAAAACGAGTTGCACCGCACCAGCATCGCGGGGCACATCGCGCGCTTGCTGGCCCCGTTTTCCATCAGCGATGAAGAGGCCTTGGTGGCCGCGATCTCGCAACGCCTGGGGCATTTGCTGGTGCGCTATCACTTTCCTGATGAGGCCGCCCAGATCGACCGGCTCATGCTGCCTGGCCCTCCGCGTGATGCGACCAGCCCGCCCACCCCAGGCATGAACATGGAAGCGGCGGCCAGCGCCGTGCTGGGCGTGGAGATGGAAGCGCTGTCGATCGCCGTGATGCGCTACTGGGGCATGGGCGAGAAGCTGCAACAGGCCGCCCGGCCCTTGAGCAAATCATCACCGGTGCGACGGCCGGAAGGTGGAGACGAAATGCTGCGCGCGGTGGCCAGTTTGGCCAATGAATTGACCGAGGCCGTGGGCGCTGAGCCCACGCGTGTGCAGGCTCAGATTAACCACTGCTTCACGCGCTATGCCCGCGCGCTGGGCCTGACCTTCAAGGACTGCCAGGAAGCGTTGGAGACCTCGGTCCGCCTGGTGGACGCCCCCATGGCAGCCGCCAAATCCCGCTAGCCCTTGAGCGCCAGAGCGCAGTCGGTCACCAGGGCCGGGCCCTTGTAAATCAACCCGGTGTAAACCTGGACCAGATCGGCCCCCGCATCGCGCTTGGCCCGCGCATCAGCCCCGGTCATCACCCCGCCCACGCCGATGATGGGAAAACGTGGCCCCAAGGCGGCCCGCAGCTGGCGGATGACCTGGTTGCTGGACTCGAACACCGGGGCCCCGCTCAGACCGCCGGTTTCTTCGGCATGCGCCATGCCCTTGACCGCATCGCGGCTGATGGTGGTGTTGGTTGCGATCACGCCGTCGACGCCATTGTTCTGCAAGGTTGCTGCGATCACGCCCACCTGGGTCTCGTCCAGGTCAGGTGCGATTTTCACGAACATGGGCACATGCCGCTTGTCGCGCGCCATCAAGGCCTGACGGCGGGTTTGCAGCGCGCCCAACAGCCGGTCGAGTGCTTCATCGCTCTGCAGGCTGCGCAGGTTCTGCGTGTTGGGCGACGAGATATTGACCGTCACGTAGTCGGCCCAGGGGTAAACGCCCTCCAGGCCAATCAGATAGTCGTCCACCGCGTTCTCGATGGGCGTGCTGGCATTCTTGCCAATGTTCAAGCCCAGAATGCCCCCTTGCTGGCGAAAGCGCGCGCGCCGCACATTGGCCACAAAAGCGTCCAGACCGTCGTTGTTGAATCCCAGCCGGTTGATCAACGCATTGGCCTGCGGCAGTCTGAACATGCGCGGCTTGGGGTTGCCTGGCTGGGGCTTGGGCGTGACGGTGCCCACTTCCACAAAGCCAAAGCCCATGGCGCCCAGCCCATCGATGCACCGGCCGTTCTTGTCCAGCCCGGCGGCCATGCCGATGCGGTTGGGGAACTTCAAGCCGGCGATCTCCACCGGATCGCTGACCCGGCTCGCCGCCCAGGCGCAGTCCAGCGGCGTATTTTGAAACCGTGCCAGGGCGCCCATGGTCAGTTCGTGGGCAATTTCCGGGTCCAGGTTGAACAGGACGGCGCGGGACAAGGCGTAGGGAATCAGGGGCATGGACGAACAATGCGAAAGGGGCACACCAGGGTGCAGATTCGGTATTGTCCCAGATTGGTCGAGCGAGGCCATGAAACGCTATGGCAAACTGCCCCCCCTGACCGACGCGCTAGCCGCCAATTTTGCTTTGTAGGGCACCCGCTTGAACAAGATCCTGATGCAAATCGCGGCCGAACTGAAGGTTCGGCCTGCCCAAGTCAACGCCGCCGTGGAGTTGCTGGATGGGGGCGCCACCGTGCCCTTCATCGCCCGTTACCGCAAAGAAGCCACCGACGGCTTGGACGACACGCAACTGCGTGACCTGGAAGCGCGCCTGACCTACCTGCGCGAGCTGGAAGGCCGCCGCGAAGCCGTCATCAAGAGCATTGACGAGCAAGGCAAACTGACGCCCGAGTTGCGCGCTGCGATCGAGGCCGCACCCACCAAGCAGGAGCTGGAAGACCTGTATCTGCCCTACAAGCAAAAGCGCCGCACCAAGGCCATGATCGCCCGCGAAGCCGGCATTGAGCCCCTGGCCGACAAGCTGTTTGCCGACCCGTCGCTCGATCCGCAAGCCGAGGCGGCCGCCTTCATCAACGCTGATGGCGGTTTCGCCGACACCTTTGCGGTGCTCGACGGCGTGCGCGACATCCTGTCCGAGCGCTGGGCCGAAGACGCCACGCTGATCGGCAAGATGCGCGACTGGTTGTGGGAAGAGGGCCTGTTCAAATCCAAGCTGATGGATGGCAAAGACGAGCAGAACCCCGATGTGTCCAAGTTCCGCGACTACTTTGACTACGACGAGCCCATCCGCACTGTGCCTTCGCACCGCGCGCTGGCCGTCTTCCGTGGCCGCACGCTCGAATTTTTGGATGCGAAGCTGGTACTGAACGAAGAAATCGTGCCCGGCCAGCCCTCCATCGCCGAAGGCCGCATTGCGCGCCACCTGGGCTGGAGCCACGCCAAGCGCGCCAGCGACGACCTGATCCGCAAGACCGTCGGCTGGACCTGGAAGGTCAAGCTCAGCCTGAGCCTGGAGCGCGATTTGTTCTCGCGCCTGCGCGAAGACGCCGAGAAGATCGCCATCAAGGTTTTTGCAGAAAACCTGCGCGACTTGCTGTTGGCGGCACCTGCCGGCAAGCGCGTTGTGATGGGCCTGGACCCCGGCATCCGCAGTGGCGTGAAGGCGGCCGTGGTCAGCGACACCGGCAAGGTGCTCGACACGTCCACCATCTACCCGCATGAACCGCGCAAGGACTGGGAAGGCTCGATCCACACCCTGGGCCGTTTGTGCGCCACCCATGGCGTCAACCTCATTGCCATTGGCAACGGCACCGCCAGCCGCGAGACCGACAAGCTGGCCGCCGACCTGATCAAACGCATCCAGCAACTCGCCCCGGGCACGATGATCGAGAAGGTGGTGGTGTCAGAAGCGGGTGCCTCGGTTTACTCGGCCTCCGAGTTCGCCAGCAAGGAGCTGCCTGACCTGGACGTGACGTTGCGCGGCGCCGTCAGCATTGCGCGCCGCCTGCAAGATCCCCTGGCCGAGTTGGTCAAGATCGATCCCAAGAGCATCGGCGTGGGCCAGTACCAGCACGATGTCAACCAGAGCGAGATGGCTCGCACCTTGAGCACCGTGGTTGAAGACTGCGTGAACTCGGTGGGCGTGGACCTGAACACCGCCTCGGCACCGCTGCTGTCACGCGTGTCCGGCCTGAGCACCACGGTGGCCAACAGCATCGTGCGCTGGCGCGATGCCAATGGTGCTTTCAAGAACCGAAAGCAGTTGATGGACGTGGCCGGCCTGGGCGCCAAGACGTTTGAGCAAGCGGCGGGCTTCTTGCGCATCCGCGATGGCGACAACCCGCTGGACATGTCGGGGGTGCACCCCGAAACCTACCCAGTCATCGAGAAGATGATGAAAGCCACGGGCAAGCCGATCAGCGAGCTGGTGGGGCGCTCGGACGTGATCCGCGCGCTGCGGCCCGAGGCCTTTGCCGACGACAAGTTCGGCATCGTCACCGTGAAAGATATCCTGACCGAGCTTGAAAAGCCTGGCCGCGATCCACGCCCCGACTTCAAGGTGGCGCGCTTCAACGATGGCGTGGATGACATCAAGGACCTGCAGGAAGGCATGGTCCTGGAAGGCACGGTCAGCAACGTGGCGCAGTTTGGTGCTTTCGTTGACTTGGGGGTGCACCAGGACGGCCTGATCCACGTCAGCCAGTTGTCCAACAAGTTCGTGACCGACGCGCGCGAAGTGGTCAAGACGGGCGACATCGTCAAGGTCAAGGTGCTGGAAGTGGACCTGCCCCGCAAGCGAATCTCTCTGACCATGAAGCTGGACACGGCCATGCCGGCCAAGGGCGCTGCGGGCAAGGCCGACAACAACTACCGGCCAGCAGCACGCAATGAGCGCTTCAATGCACCGCGAGGGGGTTCATCCAGCACCCAACCGCAAGAGCAGTCGGCCATGGCGGCGGCGTTTGCCAAGTTGCAGGGCAAACGCTGAAACCGACACGCTGATCAAGCCATCGCTTGACGCTGCTTGTGCCGACGTGAGGCGATGCACAGCATGCCCAAACCGACCAGGGTCATGAGGTAGGTTTCGGCTTCGGGCACCGCCGTGGCCTGCACGGACAGCCCACCAAAGGTCACCGTGTTCGAGTAATAGGGCACGTTGGCCGTGTTCGTGGGGTCGTCGGTGCGGACAAAGTCAAAAGCCAGCCGGCCTTGAAAAGCAGGGAGTTCAGCCGGCAAACTGCTGTCGACGAGAAAGTTGAACGCGCCGCCGGTGATGCCGCCAATCCAATACAGTCGAACGTTGTTCAGCGTGTAGTTGCCCAGGGTGAAACCTTGCAACTGGCGTTGATAGTCCGAGGGCGGCGTGTTGGCACCAGCCTTCAGCGTCGGGTCGGAGGTCAGGGAGATGATGTCCAGCAGCGTACCGCTGGGGGTGCCGGTGTTGGCGTTGCGGATGCTGGCCGTGCCCGCAATGTCCGAAAATTGATGGCCACCGACCGACCCGGCCAGACCAAGAACGGCCTGGGTCAAGGTGCCATTGGTGGCGTAGGTGCTGTAGCCGGGTTCAAACCCCAGGTCGCCTGACAAGCCCAGAAAAGGGGTGGCCGCGTTGTAGGTGAACACGCCCGAGACCGACATGCCACTCAACAAACCGGTGAGTTCAGCGGGGCCGGAAATGGGGGCTGCGGTTGAAAAAGAGTATGAAATGGGGGCAGCCAAAGCAGGGGTCAGCCATGACAGCAGTGCTGTACACAGGCTGGCGGATGCGATTTTTCTCAACGACATGAAGTCCATCTCCCTGATTGATGATGACGAGACAAAGATTGCATTATCTCGCGCTCTCCAGTGCGGACGTCAACACCTCAGGTGGGTGGTGATGGCTTTGGGCTGAGCGCTCTGCGCAGACCAGGCCGCTGCGGTATCCTGATGGCGATGTCCACCGAAAGCCTGACCCTCTACTCATTCGCGATCTCCCATTTCAGCGAAAAAATCCGCTGGACATTGGACGCCTCAGGCCTGAAGTTCAGCGAAGTGTTGATGACGCCACCCCTGCACGTGTTGTCAGCCTTGCGCATGGGCGGGAAGGGCGAAACCACCTTGCCGATCCTGCAAGTTCGGCAGCCGGGCGGTGCCGTCGAGCACATCCAGGACAGCACCCACATCCTGCGGTGGCTTGATCAGCACCTGGGGCCGCTGGACGTGATGCCGCGACATGCCGGTTTGAATGAAGACATCATGGACATCGAGGAGCGCTTCGATGCCATTGGCAAAGACGTGGTGCGCTACCTGTATCACGCCGCTTTGAACGGCGACGACGACCGGGTGATCGGCATGTGGACGCAGCACGCCAGCCAGCACCAAGCCCGCCTGGTCAGGCTGTTTTATCCCTTGACCAAGTGGATCTTTAAGTGGCGCCTGCGCATCACCGCCGAGGCCGCTGCGCAATCGGCCTTGCGCATCCAGCAAGCGCTGGCCTGGCTGGATGGCCGGTTGAGCGATGGGCGTCACTATTTGGTGGGGCACCAGTTCTCAGTGGCAGACATCACGGCCGCGTCCATGCTGGCGCCGCTGGCCTGTCCGGATCAGCACCCCATTTATGGCACGGCGCAATTCCGCCAGGTCGCAGGGCATTCGCCTGCCTGGTTGGGCAATCGGCCTTGCGTTGAATGGGTGCGGCGGGTTTACAAGGCGCACCGCACAGGCCACCCCGGCCTGGAGGCGCACGCCGCCGCTTGACGAAGAGCACCATGAAAGCCTTGCACATCCACGCAGGCCCTGTTGCTCGCCGCCACATTGAACAGCATGGGCTGAGTCCGCACGATGTCCGCTTGATCCCCGCCGCAGCAGGCGGCCCCAAAGGCTTGATCCTGACGCACCTGGACCGCCACCTGTTCGGCCAGTGGTTCACCCAAAGCAAGCACACGATGCACCTGGTGGGCGCGTCCATCGGCGCCTGGCGCATGGCCGCCGCGATCATGCCCACGCCTGCGAAAGCCTTCGAGCGTCTGGCGCACGACTACGTCCACCAGAACTACGAACCGGAAGCAGGGCGAAAAATGCCCTCGCCGCAGCGCATCAGTGCCAGCTTCGGGCAGGCACTGGACACCTTTTTCGGGGCCGACACCGACGGCATCCTCGCCCACCCGCGTTGGCGCCTGCACGTGGTCACCGCACGCGGGCGACAGCTGTTGCGCCCGGGCACCCCCATGCGCACCCCGCTGGGCTTCGCGGGCCTGGCCTTGGGCAATGCCTTGTCACGCCGCACCGTCGGGGCTTTCCTGGAGCGCAACGTCTTTTCGTCCGCAGGAGAGGCCTTGCCCGTGACCTTGCAAGATCTTCCCACCGCGCGCTGCGCCCTGACGGCCGAGAACTTCAAACCCGCCTTGCAGGCGTCCTGCAGCATCCCTTTTCTGCTGGATGCCGTGCGCGACATTCCCGGCGCCACCACGGGTGCCCATTGGGACGGAGGCCTGGTCGACTATCACTTTCACTGGAACTTCAACTCCATGGACAGCGGCCTGGTGCTTTATCCCCACTTCCAGCAATCCATCGTGCCGGGATGGCTGGACAAATCCTTCAAGCGCCGGCACCTGCCCACGCCTGGGCTCAGCAACATGGTTCTGCTGGCACCCAACCCGGCCTGGGTGGCCAAGTTGCCCGCCGGCAAATTGCCCGACCGCGAAGACTTCACCAAACTTGAGTTCACGGCGCGCGTGCGCCAGTGGAGCGCTGCTGTGGCGGAAAGTGAACGCCTCGCCCACGACTGGGACGACTGGTTGCGCCGAGGGTGCCCGATCGCTGAAGTCCGAGCCCTGTGATCGCTACACTGGCTTCATGGACTCCACCGTCAGCTTGTTGCTGATCGCCGCGCTGATCGCGGTCAGCGCTTTTTTCTCGACCGCCGAACTGGCCGTGGCCGCCTCGCGCCGCGTGCGCCTGCGCCAGATGCTGGAACACGGCGACCTGCGCGCCCAGCAGGTCATGCACGTTCAGGACCACCCAGGCGACTACTTCACCGTCATCCAGATCGGTCAGAACAGCGTGGCCATCCTGGGCGGCATCGTGGGCGAGGGCGCTTTCTCGCCCTTCATCCAGATGACCTTGCGCACCTTCCAGGTCTCGCCCGAGCGGGCTGAAACCGTGGGCTTGCTGCTGTCCTTCGTCATCGTCACCAGCCTGTTCATCCTGCTGTCCGACCTGTTCCCCAAACGCTTGGGCATGGTCGCGCCCGAGCGTGTGGCGGTCAGCGTGGTCGGGCCCATGCGCATTTTCCTGGTCGTGTTCCGGCCAGTCGTGTGGTTCTTCAGCCACCTGACCGATGCCTTGTTCAAGCTGCTTGGCCTGCCCACCCGGCGCGATGACAGCATCACTTCCGACGACATCCGCGCCATGGCCCATGCTGGTGCCGAAGCCGGCGTGCTGGCCGCGCGCGAGCACCAGGTCATTGAGAACGTTTTCGAACTGGAAACCCGCACCGTGACCAGCGCCATGACCGGGCGCGAGCGCATCGTGCATTTTTTGCAGGACGACAGCGAGATCCTGATCCGCGCCCGCATCGACCAATACCCGCATTCCACTTATCTGGTGTGTGATGGCAGCATCGATCACGTACTGGGCTATGTCGACGCCAAGCATTTGCTGAGCCGAGTGCTGAACTCGCTGCCCATCTCGCTGCAAGCCGATGGCCTGATCAACAAGGTGCTGATCGTCCCTGATCGCCTGACATTGTCCGAATTGTTGACCCAGTTTCGCCAGGCCCAGGATGACTTCGCCGTCATCGTCAACGAGTACAGCCTGGTCGTCGGCATCATCACCATCAACGACGTGATGAGCACGGTGATGGGCGGCCTGGTGATCTCGATGGACGAAGAGCAGATCGTGCAGCGCGACGCCAACTCCTGGCTGATCGAT
>NZ_JACMNS010000165.1 GCF_014378415.1 Aquabacterium sp. | reverse complement strand
CGTTGGAGTGGCTCCAGATCTCGGCCGATGAACTGGCGGTTTGGGCAGACGAGGTCATGGAGATGCTGGAGATCGGTTGACCTCCAGCCGAACCCTGATCCCGGCTCAGCCGATGGCCCGCGCCAGGCGGATCGTCTCGATCTTCACGCCACCCGTGTCCACCGTCTTGGCGGTGTTCATTTCGCGCTTGAAGCCGGCCACTTCGTGGAAGTTCATCGCGCGTTCATTGCGCAAGGGCAGCCACAGCGAGACGTGGGTACAGCCTTCGTCTTCGAGGCCGTCGCGGGCGGCGTCCCACAGGGCCAGGCCTGCGCCGGTGGACCACATCGTGGGGGTGACGTAGATCTGCCAGATCTCGCCCATGGTGGACGGGGTTTTGGGGTCGCGCGAGCGGTCGTAACCGACAAAGCCGACCACTTGCTCGCCCTCATGCGCCACCTGGATCTGCGGCTCGCCCATTTCGATGGCTTCGCGCCAGTAGCCCTGGCGCTTGTTGGCGAACAGGCTGCTCAGCAGTTCGTCAGGCACCAAGTCCTTGTAGGAGGCCTGCACGGCGGCGGCGTAAATGTCGGCAATGGCCATGGCATCGCGGGGAATGGCGGAGCGAACCTGATATCGGGACATGACAAATTGGGTGTTGTTGCACGGATAAGTTCTGGACCAGGATTGTCGTCGCATCCGGGCGGCGCACAATGCGCACCATGAAAATCCCCAAAAGACTGGAACCGCTGATTGAAGATGGCTTGATCGATGGGGTGGTTCGCCAGCTGATGAGCGGCAAAGAGGCCATGGTTTTCGTGGTGCGTTGCGGCGACGACATCCGCTGTGCCAAGGTCTACAAAGAAGCCAACAAACGCAGTTTTCGCCAGGCGGTGGACTACACCGAGAACCGCAAGACCAAAAACAGCCGCCAGGCGCGCGCCATGGCCAAAGGTACGCGCTATGGCCGCGAGGCGCAAGAGGCCGCGTGGCAAAACGCCGAAGTCGACGCCCTGTACCGCCTGGCCGGCGCGGGCGTGCGCGTGCCCAAGCCCTACAACTTCCACGAAGGCGTTTTGCTGATGGAGTTGGTGACGGGGGCCGATGGCGATGCGGCGCCGCGCCTCAACGATCTGTCCTTCGAGCCTGAGCTGGCTCGCCAGTATCACCAGACCCTGATCGTGGAAGTGGTGCGCATGCTGTGCGCGGGCGTGGTCCACGGTGACTTGTCGGAGTTCAACATCCTGGTGAGCGCTGATGGCCCAGTCATCATCGACCTGCCCCAGGCGGTGGACGCTGCCGGCAACAACCACGCGCCCGGCATGCTGGAGCGCGATGTGGCCAACCTGCGGCAGTATTTCGGGCAATACGCGCCCGAACTGCTAACGACCGACTACGGTCGCGAAATCTGGGCTTTGTACGAAGCTGGTGGCCTGCACCCGGAGGTAAAACTCACCGGCCAGTTCGCCAGAAATGAAAAAGTCGTCGACCTGGACAGCGTGCTGCGCGAGATCGACGACGCCAAGGATGAAGAAGCAGCCCGCAGGCTGCGACTACAAACGCCAGCTCAGTAAGCTGCTGCTCAGTAAGGGCAGTTTTCCTTGTAGGTGGAGATCAGCGAGCCTGACACGTCAGCTTGATGGGACGCACCGCACAGGAAATCGCTGTAGCGGTTGTCGTTGTCGGCGAAGCGCTTGAGCCACGAGATGCTGTACTTGCCGATCACCGCCTTCAGCGCCGCGCTGGTGGTGCTGTTAGTGCACGAGTGGCCCACGCCCTTCATTTCCAGCAAGGCCTTGTTCAGCGTGGGTGTGAAGCTGTCATAGAACTTGTTGGCGTGACTGGCGACGGGGGCAATGGTGTCGCTCTCACAAGACACGATCAGGGTCGGGACGGTCATCGTCGAGTAATTTTTGACGGTTTCCCAGGGGGCCATGGGGATGGAGGCCTTCAGGGTGGGGTTGTCACGTGCGGCGTCGAGCGAACCGCCGCCACCCATGGAGTGGCCCATCACGGCTTGGCGGGTGCCATCAACGCGGCCTGCAAACGGGCTGGTGCTGTTGGCGCTGAGCCCAGAGACTTGCTTGAGGGCGGCGATCATTTGCTTGGCACGGCTGGATGGCGCGTCCAGGGCGGTCTTGGTGTCAATGGTGACCACCACGAAGCCATGCGAGGCCAGCAGAGGCCCCAACCAATTGATGGCCGATTGCTTCTCAGTGAAACCAGGGGTGACCGACACCACGGCGAAGGCGCCTTCCGTGTTGGTGGTGGGGTAGTACACCGTGCCGCCGCCGTAACCGCTGGGCGCCGCAATCTTGGTGTTGGAGACGGCGTAGGGGCCGGTGGTTTCCAGCGCGGCCGTGGTGGGATCCGGGCCGTGCACATAAGACTGAGCACCGGCTGCCAGCGACAGGGCCAGTGCGCTGACACCCAGCGAAACCTGCAGCAGACGCGAGAATTTGGAGTGTGTGGTGTGGGTCATGATCGACTTTTTGGTTGGCGAAGTGAAACTGTTGCCAAACATACCGTCGATGTTGTCCAAATTCGATTGGTGTATTTACCGCCCCGCGTTAAAGGGGTGCAGTCAGTTGCTGCGCAAACTGTCGTGCAGGGCCACGAAATCCTGGGTCAGTTTGTGGCGCGGATCCAGGTGGATCATGGGCTTGGCCTGCTGGTGCGATTCGCGGATGCGCACCGAGGCGCTCAGGTAGGGTTGCAGCACTGGCAGGCCTTCGTCGATCAGCTCTTGAACCAGCTTTTGCGGCAGGTTGGCGCGCGGCTGGAACTGGTTGACCACGATGCCGTCGACTTTCAGGTCGCTGTTGTGGTCGGCCTGGATCTCTTGCACGTTCTCCAGAAGCGAGTACAGCGCCCGGCGCGAGAAATCGTCGCAGTCAAAAGGGATCAGGCAGCCTTGCGCGGCGATCAATGCCGAGCGCGTGTAGAAGTTCAAGGCGGGCGGGGTGTCGATGTAGACACGGTCGTAGGCTTCGTCCAGCTCGGCCAGGGCATCGCGCAGTTTGTAGATTTTGTGCCGCGACTCCAGCTTGCTTTGCAGCTCTTCCAGTTCGGGGCTAGAGGGCATCAGGTCCAGGTTGTCCCACTGGGTGGCCACCACGAAGTCAGCGGTGTTCTTGGGGCGGGCGCTGAACTTCAGCGTTTGGTCGAAGAACTCGGCCAGGTTGGCCGTGCCATCCTCCAACGAATCGCCCATCAGGTAGTGCGTGGAGTTGCCTTGGGGGTCCAGGTCGATGACGAGTGTGCGCAGCCCTTGGCTCGCGCTGATGGCCGCCAGGTTGCAGGTGATGGTGGATTTGCCGACACCACCTTTTTGGTTGAATACAACGTAGCGCATGGTCCGGTCCCTTCTGCTGATGAATGCGCATTGTGCACTGCAACAATGCATATTCTGGTGACGCGGGCGGCGCGATTTCAGGCAGAGTGGGCATTGATCCAACCACCCCATGAATGGCATGACGCAGAGCTGCCCCAAGTGCCACCATGTTCGCCAGCCCGGAGCGCTGGCCCCCGATTGGCAATGCCCCGCTTGCGGCGTGGCTTATGCCAAGGTGTCCGATGGATTGCGTGACCAACCCGTGCGCACCGAGGTGTTCGTGGCTCGGCAGCCAAGCCCGTTCGCTTGGGGCAAATGGGTGGCCGTGGCGGTGTTGGCCTATGGTGCCTGGATGGGGTGGCAAGTGTCGGCCAAGCACCGCTTGCAAGGCCATGACGCCGAGCAGTTTTCGTCAGGCGATGTGCAGGCTTTGGCGGCCTCGGTCAAGTCGGGCGATGTGATCATCTACACCACCACGACCTGCCCCTATTGCGCGCAAGCCAAGGGCTGGCTGACGCAGAACGGCTTTGCCTTCACCGAATGCGATGCGCAAACCAGCATGGACTGCGAACGCAGGCTGCAGGAGCTGGGCGGCGTGGGCGTGCCTTTCCTGATGGTCAAGGGCAAGCCCATGAAAAACGGCTTTGACTCGGACGAGTTTCTGGCCTTGCTGAAGTCGTAGCGCTGGGTCAAAACCCCCTCCACAGGAGGAGTGCCTTGAAGGGGGCGTCTGGCTAGACTGCCCGAATTGAAATCAATGAGGGAGCCCAGTCATGACAAACTACGTGCGCGCCAACAACCTTGATGCGTTGGCGTTGGCCGCATGAGGCATCGGTTGATGCGGGCCATGTTGACCACGCGATGTGCGGCAGTGATGGG
>NZ_JACMNS010000164.1 GCF_014378415.1 Aquabacterium sp. | reverse complement strand
TTGCCGCCGTGGCGCTGCACGATGCGCGCAAAGCTCGTCCAAGGCACGAACTCCATGAGCTGCGCGAACAATGTCTTGCCGACATACATGCGGGCTCTCCAAGGCTGTTGAGCCAAGGAAAGTACGCGATTGCTGGAAAACGAAATTCAAGTCGGCACCAAACAAAAACGGCCTACAACCCGCACCAATGCTTGATCGCAGGCTTGGCGTGGCGTATTTAACCGGACAGTAGTGGGACTGAACAAAGACGGAACGCTGAACGAGGATGTGCTACGCAGCGATGTCGGGCAACGAAGTGCGGCAACCTTGCAAAGTCAGACCAGGTTGGCGCTGCAGGAGTTGCCCTTTAGCCAGAACTGGTTTGGGCGCCTTAAAAAGCGCATGGCCGATGATCCTGTGTACGCGGATGCAGGCAGGTACTTCAGTGCGCATCCAGTTTGGGGTGGGCAGGATGCAGGTTACGGCATGCACGAGGCAAATGCCATGATGGCGCACAGCCATGTTCGCCAAAACATCCGCGAGCATGACGGCGGCTACCATGTGCCAACGTCGGCGCATTGGGTCAAATTCAAGGAGGCGTATTACGTGCTGGAAGAAGAGCGCCGTGAGTTGAGTCGGTTGGCTGGTGATTCCGCTGCCACGTCACGCCTGCAGGGCATTGCCCGCTTTACGGTCACGAATGAGATTCGCAATGCTTATCAGGTGTTTGCCGACGAGCACAAGGCCACTACCAAGGCTGTTCAGTTCAAGCAACAAAAAAGTGAACTTCTTGAAATCGCCAAGCAAGAACAGCTCAACGTACTGCAACCCATGATTTATGAAGACAGTGCCTTGGGCAAGACCATGGGGATGAATCATGCCATCAGCCGCTACACGGGCGGTTTTCTGTCGCCCCGGTATGCCGTGGTTTACAGCGCCAAATCGCAAACCGATGACCCCGGCCTGCAAACGGTGTTCGACAAACCGGATGGCGCCTGGGATTACGTCACCGGCCCCAAGAAGAACCTGCCCAATCCTGAGGGCCGGATGAGTTACGTGGGGCGAATCGCGGATAACTTCAATGACCTGATGGCCAACAGGCGAAGCTATATGGAAGGCGAGTTGCGCAAGATCCAAGGATGGATGAATGCTTGAGCGTCGAGCCTGGGTATGGGGTGTTGCATTCTTCAGCATTGCGTTGCTGATCGGAGTTTCTTTGTGGCGCAATGACCAAGGACAAAAAATGAGCGAAGTCAAGTTTGAGTTGGGCAAAAGCATCGTTGAAACGGCAAAGGCTTCGGGCGTGCCTCAGTTCGCCGTTCAGGACGTGGCAGGTTGGGTGAGCTATGGCGTTGATGCGATTCCACGAGAAGTCTCTGTCCGCTATGTGAAGACCGGTTACGAGGTTGTCTGGCAACCTGTGTTTGCGCTTTCACTGTCGGCGGATCGAGATGTTCATCCTGACTTGAAAGTCCAGAAGGCAAGTCTGCAATTGAACATCGATGACATGAACGATGCGCGAGCGCAGGCATTCGTGGAGTCAACAATCCTGCAATTTCAAAAAGGCAAGTGGCAGCGGTATTGCAATCCTGAAGAAGAGACGCTGCTGACTGGGCGATCCAGCCTGTTGGATGAAAATGGCGAGATCGGGGGAAATCTCATGGCCATCGATCCCAGCTACAAAATCTCCAAAGCGGATTGGATCAAAGTTGTGCGCCAGGGGCCGATGTGGCGGTGGGTAGGTGACGGCGTGCTGGCTGAGCTGACCGTGAACAACAGCCCGGGGCAAGATGGTAAGCCGGCGTATCGAATGACTTTGGAATTCCAGTTGCTGAGTGTCAAGCTCAAGCGAGATGCAGAGAACCTTGCTCGGGAATTGAAGGAAGGCGATGCGAAGGGGTGGGACAGCACGGCGCGCCATGAGGCGGATAAAAAGGCGCGGTTTGAGCAACTCAAACGGTTGGAAGCCAATGCGGTTAAACGAGGCGATGTGATCGTCAGGCATGGAAGGTAAGGGGGATTTCTTTGCAAACAATGAAAACCATCAAGGTTGCTTGTATCGTTACACTTATCCATGTACTGCTGGCAATCGTTCCATGGCTGGTTGTGGAAATGCCCACAACTGCTTGGCTACGTTATCACTCATGGTTCACGATGGCCCAAGTGCTTCATGGCCTGGGACTGCCAGTCGTCGGTTCATTTCATGAAGGTATGTTCATGGCACCGATTACTTCACTGGGCAGGGCAATGACTGTTAGCGCCTGGGCTGCGGTCTATGTCGTGGTTGCCCTCCTGATGGTAAGAGTGGTGCTCCGGGAGGGTGGCAGGGCGGGGGCGGTACATTCGAAGCAATGGCTCATTTAGCCCTTTCACTGCACCAATAGCCGCAGGCTCCACCGCACTCTGCGGAACAAGTCAGAATCTGATGATGTTGTTGACCTCAGCCCCCCAAAAATCCCACCACTGCCCGCCCAGGTGCACTGCGGCGGCGAAGCATGAACGAAGCTGACATCTCTCGCATCGTCGAGATGGCTTGGGAGGACCGCACCCCATTCGAGGCCATTGAAGCTCAGTTCGGCTTGAACGAATCTGCCGTCATTGCCCTCATGCGGCAGCACATGAAGCCCTCGTCATTCCGGATGTGGCGCAAGCGGATGGCCGGCCGTGCCACCAAGCATGCATCGCGGTGCAGCTCCATCACTTTGCGCCACCGGGCCACCCATTCTCGGAAGTAGCCCAACCGATCCTGCGAACGCAGCGCCTGCCGCTGCACTACACGCGGCTGGACGATGCCGATATCCTGTCCTCGCTGCACCAGGAACGCAGCGATCACAGCGCAGGCCAACGAGCACCGCCGTGCGCAGTCATGAACCCACGCAGGCCGACAGCCGGGACATGCCTGCGCACCAACGGCGTCAATGTGCCTCAGCCACCACCTGATTGCGCCCCCTCGCCTTGCCCTGGTACAGCGCGCTGTCTGCCCTGTTCACCGGCCCATCCACCGGTTCTTCCAGCCGATGGCTGCTCACCCCAAAGGTCATGCTGACCTTGATGGTCTGTGCGTCCACCACCACTTCAACGGCGGACACCTTCTCGCGCAGACGCTCGGCCACCATGCTCGCCGCCTCCAGCGTGGCGTTGGGCATCAGGATCAAAAACTCTTCGCCACCCCAGCGGGCCACGCTGTCTTGCTCGCGCAGGGCCTGGCTCAGCACCTGGCTGACGGCCTTGAGCACGGCGTCGCCAACTGCATGGCCATGCTGGTCGTTGATGGACTTGAAGTGGTCGATGTCGGCCAGCACGAAGGCCAGCGGGGCGAGGTGGCGCTTGCGCTGCGTCAACTCGTAGTCGGCCAACTCCAGAAAGCTGCGGCGGTTGAGTAATTGCGTGAGCGGGTCGGTGGTGGCCTGGATGCGCAGTTTTTTCTCTGCCTTGATGACCAGTTTCAGGTACAGGCTGGACAGGTAGAACAGCAGTGAAAAAGTCACTGAGGTGTTGAAGCCTCGAAGCCATGACAGGGTTTCCGAACTCAGCACATGGAGCGGCGCGGTGTTGCGCACGGTGTGGTCCAGAACCACGTACAGCACAAACACCAGGCAGGACAGCAGGTATTTGTAGGAGCGGTGCCTCATGGTGCTGATCACCACGACGGGCACCATCACCAACAAGTAGTAGTGGAAGCCGCTGTCCCAGCCGATGGAGCGTACAGCGAGGGCGGCGTGGATCAGGATCTCGGACACGATGAGGATCGACGCGAGCAGGTTGCGCCGGGTTTTCAGGCAGCCGTAGCTGATCGTGAACAAGGTCACGCTGCCCAGGTTGACCCACGCCATGGTGGTCGCCCCCAGCCAGTAGAACAGGCCGGCGAACAGCAGGTGCGTCACCGCCCCGACCAGGCTCACCTGATACATCAATTTCCAGAACGAGCGCGAGGTGTCGCGCGGGACGGTCTTGATGGGGGTGGTGACAGAGGGGTGCGACATCGTCTTCGGATATCGGCCCCTTCTGGCCCAAACTTTAATCAGGCCGCTTTGCTGCTGCTCCGCATCAGCACTCCTTTCAAGGCCACGCCGGTGTGGGTGCGCGCTTTCACCAGGGCTTCTGGCGGGCCTTCGGCCACCACGCGGCCACCGCCTGTGCCGCCTTCTGGGCCCAGGTCCAGCACCCAGTCGGCTTCGGCGATCACGTCCAGGTCGTGCTCGATCACGATGACGCTGTGGCCGCCATCGACCAGCCGGTGCAGCACGTGGATCAGCTTGGCGACGTCGGCCAGGTGCAGGCCCACGGTGGGCTCGTCCAGCACGTACAGAGTGTGCGGCGCCTTTTGGCCACGCCGGGTGATGTCATCGCGCACCTTGGTCAATTCGGTCACCAGCTTGAGGCGCTGTGCTTCGCCGCCGGACAAGGTGGGCGAGGGCTGGCCCAAGGTCAGGTAGCCCAGGCCGACGTCCTGCAAGAGCTTGAGCGGGTGGGCGATGGAGGGCATGGTGCCGAAGAACTCGACGGCTTCATCCACCTCCATCTTGAGAATGTCGCCGATGTGCTTGCCGCGCCAAGTGGCGGTGAGGGTCTCGGCGTTGAAGCGCATGCCGTTGCAGGCGTCGCAGTGCACTTTCACGTCGGGCAGGAAGGCCATCTCGATGGTGCGCACACCTTGGCCTTCGCACTCGGGGCAACGACCGTCGCCAGTGTTGAAGCTGAAGCGGGCGGCGGGCCAGCCACGAGCGCGCGCTTCAAGCGTGTCGGCAAATAACTTGCGGATGGTGTCCCAGAAGCCGATGTAAGTGGCGGGACATGATCGGGGCGTTTTGCCGATCGGAGTTTGATCAACCTCCAGCACGCGGTCAACGGCGCCCCAGCCGTCCACGCCCGAGCAACCTGTCCACAAGGGGGCCACGGTGGCGCGGTCACGGGGGTTGATGGCGACGGCGGCTTGCACATTGGCCAGCAACACGTCGCGCGCAAAGGTGGATTTGCCCGAGCCGCTGACGCCGGTGATGGCGACCAGGCGCGTCAAGGGAACCGAGGCGGTCAGGTCCTGCAGGTTGTGCAGGCGCGCGCGTTTCACGGTGAGCAGAGGCGTGTCTTTGTCGACATCGCGGCGTGTGCCCAGCGGGTGCCGCATGGGTTCGCGCAGGCAGCGCCCGGTGACCGAGTCGGGCGCGTCCATGATGTCCTGCACGGTGCCTTGTGCCACCACGGTGCCGCCTCGCTGGCCCGCACCGGGGCCGATGTCGATGATGTGGTCGGCGCGGCGGATGGTGTCTTCGTCATGCTCGACGACGACCAGGGTGTTGCCTTCCTTGCCCAGAGTGTGCAGCGCGTCGAGCAGCAGTTGGTTGTCGCGCGGGTGCAGGCCGATGGTGGGCTCGTCCAGCACGTAGCAAACGCCCTGCAGGTTGGAGCCGAGCTGCGCGGCCAGGCGAATGCGCTGGGCTTCGCCGCCCGACAAGGTGGGCGCGGCGCGGTCCAGGCTGAGGTAGCCCAGGCCGACCTGTTCCATGAAGCTCAAGCGCGATTTGATTTCGCTGACGATGTCGCGGGCAATGATGGCTTCGCGGCCATCGAGCTGCAGGTGCTCGCCCCAGCGGCGCGCATCCTTAACGGACAGGGCCGACAGCTCGGCGATGGATTGGCCGCGTTCTGTGCCGCCCAGGCGAACGGCCCGCGCGATGGGGTTCAGGCGCGCGCCATGGCAGGTGCTGCAGGCGGCGTCTTCCACGTCATCGATGTCGGGTTCGGCAAAGGTTTGCTCGCGGCCCTTGTTCTCGTCTTGCGGCGAGTCATCGAGCACGGTGCGCTGTTCGCGGGTCAGCTCCAGGCCGGTGCCCACGCAATCGGGGCACCAGCCGTGTTTGCTGTTGTACGAGAACAGGCGCGGGTCAAGCTCGGGGTAGCTGGTGCCGCACGATGGGCAGGCGCGCTCGGTGGAGAACACCTTGACGCGGCCGATGTGCAGGGTGGAGTGCCCACCGGCCAAGGCTTCGGACAGGCCCGTCAACGGGGTCAGCAAATGGACCACACCCTTGCCATGTTCCAGCGCCTTGGCCAGCAGTTCGCGCAGCTGCGCTTCATTGCTGGATGAGACCACGATGTCGCCCACGGGCAGTTCGATGGTGTGTTCGCGGTAGCGATCAAGCTTGGAGGCCTCGGTGCGGCCCCAGCCTGCGGTGGGCACGAACTCACCATCGACGCGCAGGTGCGTGAAGGCGCGCGCGGCTGCCCACTTGGCCAGCTCGGTGTAGATGCCCTTGCGGTTGACCACCAGCGGCGCCAGCAGGCCCACATGCTGCCCCTTGTAGTCGCGCAGCCATTGGGCGGCGATGGCTTCTGGCGTTTGCGGTAGCACGGGGATGGCGTGCCCGTGGTCGTCCACGCAGTGGGGATTGGTGCAGTGCTGCACGCCCAGCTTCACGTACAGCAGACGCAGAAAGTGGTGCACCTCGGTGGTGGTGCCGACGGTGCTCTTGCGGCCGCCCCGCGAGAGGCGCTGTTCGATGGCCACGGTGGGTGGGATGCCATAGACCGCATCGACCTCGGGGCGGCCGGCGGGTTGCACCAGCGATCGCGCATAGGCGTTCAACGATTCCAGATAGCGGCGTTGGCCTTCGTTGAAAAGGATGTCGAACGCCAGCGTGGATTTGCCCGAACCCGACACGCCCGTGACCACGTTGAACTGGCCGCGCGGAATGTGCACGCTCAAGCCCTTGAGGTTGTTCTCGTGCGCGTTGACGACCTCGATGCTGGTGGCGCCGGGCGCGTGCAGTGCGCGCTCTCGGCGCTCTTCGCGGCGCTTGTCACGCCGTGCCTTGATGAGCGATTGCAGCGAGGTGCCATCGGGGTCGGACGCGTTGGCGGGAAGGTCTACGTGGTAGCCCGCCAGGCGCTCGGCCGCGATCAGCGCGGCGCCGCTCATGCCCATGGCGGCTTCGTATTCACGCAAGGCCAAGGCGGTGTGCGAGCTGGGGTGCTGCTTCAAGTCATCGGGGGCGCCGGTGGCCACCAATTGGCCGCCCGCCTCACCGCCTTCCTGGCCCAGTTCGATCAACCAGTCACAAGCCCGAATCACGTCCAGGTTGTGCTCGATCAGGATGATGGAATTGCCCGCGTCCAGCAGTTTGGCGAAGGCCCGCATCAGCTTGGCGATGTCGTCAAAGTGCAGGCCGGTGGTGGGCTCGTCGAACATGAAGAGCGTGCCTTTGCGCGCCATGCGCTGACCACTGCTGGAGGCGTGCTTGGCGGCTTCGACCAGGTGGCCGGCCAGCTTCAGGCGTTGTGCTTCGCCGCCCGACAGCGTCGGCACCGGCTGGCCCAGCTTGACGTAATCCAAACCCACATCGACCAGCGGTTGCAGGGTGCGGACCACGTCCACGTCTTGCGCGAACAGGCGCACGGCTTCGGCCACGGTCAGCTCCAGCACGTCGGAGATGCTCAGCTTCTTGTTCAGCCGTTCGATCTTGACCTCGCGCACCTCGGCGCGAAAGCGCGTGCCATCGCAATCGGGGCAACGCAGGTAGACGTCGCTCAAGAACTGCATCTCGACGTGCTCGAAGCCCGAGCCGCCACAGGTGGCGCAGCGCCCGGTGCCCGCGTTGAAGCTGAAGGTGCCGGCGGTGTACTGGCGTTCGCGCGCCAAGGGCGTCACGGCGAACAAGGTGCGCACCGCGTCGAAAGCGCCCACGTAACTGGCGGGGTTGGAGCGCGCCGTTTTGCCAATGGGCGATTGATCGACAAAGCTGACAGCGCTGAGCCAATCGGCGCCGAGCAGCTCGTCGTGCTCACCCGGGCTTTCGGTGGCCTGGCCAAAGTGGCGCAGCAAGGCCGGGTGCAGGATGTCCTGGATCAGGGTGGATTTGCCCGAGCCTGAAACACCGGTCACGCCCACCAGGCGCTGCAATGGGAACTCAACCGTCAGGTTCTTCAGGTTGTGCTCGCGCGCACCCTGCAGGATCAGCTTGGGCGTCTTGTCGACAACGGGGCGGCGCACGCCCAGGCTGATGCCACGCCGTCCGCCCAGGTAGGCGCCGGTCAAGGTGTCGGCATCCTTCAACTGATCGGGCGTGCCGTCGAAGACGATGCGGCCGCCTTGGTGGCCCGGGCCAGGCCCCATGTCGATGATGCGGTCGGCGGCCAGCATCACGGCGGGGTCGTGCTCGACCACCACCAAGGTGTTGCCCGCATCGACCAGGCGCTGCATGGCCTCGTTGATGCGGTTCATGTCGCGCGGGTGCAGGCCGATGCTGGGTTCGTCCAGCACGAACAGGGTGTTGACCAGCGAGGTGCCCAAGGCCGTGGTCAGGTTGATGCGCTGCACTTCGCCCCCCGACAGGGTGCGGCTTTGCCGGTCCAGCGTGAGGTAACCCAGGCCGACGTCGACCAGGTACTTCAAGCGGTTGCGCACTTCATCCAACAGCAATTGCAGGGCCTCGCCATGGCCGCGCGTGGGCAGGTTCACGAACGAGAAAAATCGCTGCAATTGCTGGATGGGCAGCAGCATCACGTCTTGCAAGTTCAGGCCGGGCAGGGCTTCCAGCGTGGCGCGGGGCAGGGCAGCACCAGCGGGCGAGAAGCGCTTGGCCGGTGGCATCACCGCGTTGGCGTCTTCCACGCTGCCCAGGCGCCACAGCATCGATTCCAGCTGCAGGCGCGCGCCGTTGCAAGTGGGGCAGGTGGTGTAGCTGCGGTACTTGGACAAGAGCACGCGGATGTGCATCTTGTAGGCCTTGCTCTCCAGGTACTCGAAGAAGCGCTTCATGCCGTACCACTGCTTGGTCCACTTACCGGACCAGGCCGGGTCGCCATTGATCACCCATTGCTGGTGCTCGTGGCTGAGCTGAGACCAAGGCGTGTCGCGCGGGATGCCGAGCTCGCCCGCGTACTTGAGCAGGTCGTCCTGGTTCTCTTGCCAGGCCGGGGTCTGGATGACCTTGATGGCGCCCGAGCGCAGGGTCTTGTGCTTGTCGGGGATGACCAGGCCCCAGTCCACGCCGATGACGCGGCCAAAGCCCCGGCAGGTGGCGCAGGCGCCGGCCGCCGAGTTGAAGGAGAAGGTGCCAGGGGTGGGCGTGCTGTAGCGGCGGTTGCTGTCGGGGCAATGCAGGCCGCTGGAGAAGCGCCACAGTTCGGGCTCGGCGCTGTCATCGGGGGCGTCAGGCAAGGCGTAGACGGTGACATGGCCGCCGCCGCGTTTGAAGGCCACTTCCAGCGATTCCATGACGCGCGGCAAATCCAGGTCGGCGCCCGTGGGGTCGGCGCCCAGGCGGAAGCGGTCGGCGACCACGTCCAGCACCAGGCGTTCGCCGGCGTGTGCTTCCAAAGCAGCGGCTTTGGCGGTCTTGGTCTTCTTGGCGGCGGGCTTGGCGCCCTTGACATCGCTGGCGGCCGGTTCGATGGCCACTGGCGCTTTCACCACGCGCTGCGCCTGGATGCGCGTGAAGCCGCTGGACGACAGCCACTCCTGCATCTGCTCGGTGCTGGTGTTGGCGGGCAATTCAGCCGCGAAGGTGATGACGACACGGCGGCCGCCGGGCGCTAACGCACACCGCGCCAGCAGGGTCTCGAACACCGACTGCGGCGAGTCTTCGGACACCAGTTGCCCCGTGTCCTGGTCAAACAATTGCGCAGCGCGGGCGAACAACAACTTCAGGTGGTCGTTCAGCTCGGTCATCGTGCCCACCGTGGACCGCGAGGTGCGCACCGGGTTGCTCTGGTCGATGGCAATCGCAGGCGGCACGCCGTCCACGCGGTCCACGGCCGGGCGGTCCATGCGGTCCAGGAACTGGCGGGCGTAGGCGCTGAAAGTTTCGACGTAGCGGCGCTGGCCCTCGGCATACAGCGTGTCGAACACCAGGGACGACTTGCCCGAGCCGCTGGGGCCGGTGACGACCGTCAGCTCACCCGTGCGGATGTCCAGGTCAAGGTTCTTGAGGTTGTGCTGGCGGGCACCGCGGATGCGGATCAAAGACGACATGGAGAGAACCTTGCGCTAAGGAGGGCTGCCGAGGCAGTGGCGCAAACATTCTAGGGACGGATCAATGTCCCTGTGATTTCACCGGCGGAAAACCTCGGCGTCCCATTCTCACTCTCGCTCGGTCAGGTTCTCGCACAGCAGGCGCAGGCGGTGCATGTCGCTGTCGGGCAGGTTGCCAGCGCGCAGCATGATGGCCCGCTGGATGGAGCGCAGTCGGAACTGCAGCTCGTTTTCGACGGCTTCCAGCTCGGTCGCGTCGCGGTAGTCCACCGCTTCCTGGCTCCACAAACCGCTGGCGTTCCAGCCCAGGCGCAAACGACTCAGCAGGTGCTGCGCCAATCCCAGGGCTTCTTTGAGCGCGGGCGATTCGGCGATCGTCAGCAAGGCACTGGCATGGTCTTGCGCGGTCAGCATGGCCTGGTCCAGCTTCGCCAGGTTCAGGCGGATCTGTTCATCGCTGAGCTGGCTGGGCAGGGCCCGCTGGGTTTGCGCGGCCTTGGAGATCAGGCCCACCCATTGCAGGTCGAATTCGCCGGGCACCACGCGCAGGGCCACGCTGGCTCGTGCCAGGTGCGGGTGTTGGCTGCGCAGCACGTTCAACGTGTGCTCGGTCACCGCCAGCAGCATGCCTTGGGGCGAGATCTGGCCGTTTTGCAGCGCGTGCGGGTAGCCCGAACCGTCCAGGTGCTCGTGGTGCTCGGCCACAGCGCGGGCCACGATGGGCGGGTAGTTGGTCAACTGGGTGATCAGCAGGTAGCCGATGTGGGGGTGCACCACCAGCTGCAGGTAGCTCTGGAAGTCCAGTGTGCGGTCGGCATCGGCCTCGTTGAACTGCGGGGCGATGTACATCTCGCCTAGGTCGTGAAGCAGCCCGCACAGCATGGCCAGGCGCAGGTCGTGGACGCTGCCGCCATGCTCGATCATCAGGACGCCATTCAGGGCCATCGCCTGCACCGCGTGCTCGTAGGTGGCCGGGCGCGAAGCCTGCGCGGCCGTCAACAGCAACTGGGCCACCGAGTGCAGGGGGATGTGGGCGGCTTCGCGCACCAGTTTTTCAGAGTGGCGCAGCAGCAAGGTCGTCAGCGGCGTGTCGTGCAGCATCATGCTCTTGATCGACTGCACCAGCGAATGCGGGGTAACGCCGTCTTCCACCATCAGGCAGCTCTCCAGCGGCTGGCGCAATTGCCGGTCAAGCAACTTGCGCTGCAACTCTTGTGACACCGGCTGGTTGCGCGCCCACAGCTTGATCCCCGTCATGTCGAAGATGTCGTGCGAGGCGATGATGTTTTTGGTCTCGCTGGCTTCCAGGATGGTGGCCAGGGCGTGGGGGTTGGCGGTCGAAAAGCTGGCGACGCGGGCGGGGGTGTTCATGGCGGGGTCTCCTGACGATGGTCTTCGTCATAAGTTCGGCCGTGCCGCCGCGATGTTGAGGCCTTAATCGTTACGAGATGTATTCATTCGTCGCACCGCCACGTCACGCGATGTGGAAGGAACAGGAACTTGCGCTTGAAGCGCCGCATGGTCTCGGAGGCACCAAAGTAGGTGTCGTAGACGTAGTACAGAACCTGCGGGTGGTGCGCGATCAGGTGGTCGCCCATGGACACCAGCAGCAAGGGGATCACGCCATCGACTTGGTGGTCATGGTGGCCATAAAGGGTTTCAATGGTGCATAACTCGCCCGCGACCAGGCACGATGCATAAGCCACCAAGGTGTCGCCCTTGAAGATGCCGAAATAGGGATAGTCGTGTGTGGGATTCGTCGATGGCGGGTCGACGATGGACGGGGCCCTCGCCGTGAAGAAGTGCTCGGGCATGGCCCGGCCTTGCCTGATTTTGCTGGACCGGTGGATGACGGTGATGTCGTCCAGGTGCTGGTTGTAGTCAATCCGCTCAAATCGATAGCCCAGGCTCAGGGCCTTCTTCAGGTTTCTTTTGGCGGTTGATCCCACCCTGTCCGAGTATGGTTGGGGTGTGCTTTTGAGCAAAGACACCGCGACACCATATTCAAACTTTCGGATCAGTGGAAACTTGGCATGACGACGCCTGGCATTTTCGTGGAACTGCCGCGTCACCAGACTGAAAAATGGGTGATTGTTCCGGGTTTCGGACACCATCAAATCGATGGACACCGAAGGCAAGGTCGATATTTCGCGGATTGTTTGTGACGCCCGTTTCAATGGGCCGAGAAATATCGCCTCTCTGTTAAACGCAGAAATGGGTGTTGCAATGACGGACATCAGCGCCGTCAAGAGTTTCACAAACGCTTCCTGTGGGTGGGAGAATTGATTTTTACGGACATGGCGCGGGAAAATTAACGATTACTGAGGGAATTTCATTTTTTCCGCCAATTCTCGCAGCTTAGGGTTCTTGTTGTAAATGGTATTCAGATCCTGATAGTCGGGTTTGGCAATCTGCTCGCGCATTTTTTTCAGCGTTTGCTCGGGCAAGGTGGTGACCAGAAAATTGGCCAAGGCGGTGGGGATCATGCCGCCCGGATCGGCGCTGCCGATGATCTCGACCTCGGTGTGGGTGGGCGTGACGGGCGTCAGCCGCCAGGAGGCCTGCAGGGTCGGGATGCGCACGAAGCCATTCTTCCTGGGCAGGATGCCTGCCTCGCTGCTCACGTTCACGTGGATGCTCAGGGTGATGGGGTCTTGCCTGACCAGGATGTGGGCCACCGCATCGCGCGGGCTGACGGGCCAGATGCCTTTCATGGCCAGGTAGACGTAGGAGTCTTCCACGTGCTCGCCCTTGATGAAGCGCGACTCTTCCAGCAAGAAGAACCACTCGGGCATGGCGGGCACGTCGGCCAGCATGGCGGCCACTTGCCGCAAAGGTGAATTGATCTGCATCACCCCCCGAAAGCTCTTCAGCACCTGGCCGGGCACCTCGCGGGTGTACAGCTGGATGCCTTGCGTGTCTTTGTGCAGCTTCCAGTCGTCTTGAGACGAAGGGGCTGCCACGCAGGGCAAATTCAGGGAAGTGGCCAACAGGGTGACCCAAAACGTGCGCATGTTCCACATGGCGTGATTATGGGTGTCGCGCTTTGTGGCCTAATAGAGGGTTAATCAGTCATCACCGGAGCCACTCATGGGCAACAAAATCGTCACCGAAGCCGACCGCAAGGCCACCCCCCGTCCCGCCGCCATCCCTGGCGTGACCCCCACCACGGGCAAGGGCCAAAAGCGCAGCCTGGAACGCGGCACCGCCACCCGCAGCAAGAAGAACCCCGGCAAGCGTGCAAAAAAGGGCGGTTGATCGCCTTGGTCACGCATGAAAAACGGGCGCCTTCAAGGCGCCCGATTTCTTGGTCAGCCACACAGGCTTGACGACGCGGCTCAGCCGTGTTTCTCGCCCAGCAGCACGGGCTTCAACGAAGTGTCCACCGGCTTGTCGCCCAGCCAGATTTTCAGCAGCGCGCTGTAGAACTGAGCATCGGGCAAGGGCTCGACGATGGGCTTGCCATTCAGCAGCAGCACGGTGCCGGTGCCCGGAACCCAGTCGGACAAGATCACATCGCCCTTTTTCAAGGCGCCGATGGTCTCGAACATCTCACCGAACTTCAGCAGCTGGTTGACGAACTTGGACTTCTCATCCTTGTCCAGGTTCTTGTTGATCGCGCCCATGAAGCTGGAGCCGAACTCTTCGCCGCTCACGTCACGCATCATCACCAGCTTGAAGCGCTTGGGGCCAGGCGCGCCCAGGATGTCGGCCACGGTGCTCTTCTTTTCGTTCAGGTAGATGCCCAAGGCGTAGACCTTGAACAGCACCTTGATGCGCACGCCGGCGTTGCTGAGCACCAGGTCTTTGCCGCCCACCTTGGCGGTGTCTTCCATTTGCACACCGGCGACGTCCATGGCTTGAACAGGCGCGTGGGCGGACAAGCCCAGGATGGCGGCCGCGATGATGGATGAGGTGAATCGTTTCATGGGGGTGTCAGTTTTCGGTTGGGGTTAAGCGGCCACGTCTTCAAGCTTGAAAACGCTGACCACCTTGGCCAGATGACGGGCCTGGTTTTGCATGGACTCCGCGGCGGCGGCGGCTTGTTCGACCAAAGCGGCGTTTTGCTGGGTCACCCCGTCCATTTGGTGGATGGATTGGTTGACCGATTCGATGCCCTGGCTTTGCGACTGGCTGGCGGCGGTGATCTCGCCCATGATGTCGGTCACGCGCTTGACGCTGGCGACCACGCCATCCATGGTGATGCCGGCTTGGCTCACCAGCTTGCTGCCCAGGGCCACCTGCTCGACGGATTCGCCGATGAGGCTCTTGATCTCTTTGGCGGCCGTGGCCGAGCGCTGCGCCAGCGAACGCACCTCACCAGCCACCACGGCAAAGCCGCGCCCTTGCTCGCCAGCCCGCGCCGCTTCCACGGCGGCATTCAAGGCCAGGATGTTGGTCTGGAAAGCGATGCCGTCGATCACGCCAATGATGTCCACGATCTTGCGCGACGAGGCGTCAATCGAGCCCATGGTGGCCACCACTTTCGAGACCACCACACCGCCTTCCATTGCCACGCTTGATGCCGAAGCCGCCAACTGGTTGGCCTGGCGGGCGTTGTCGGCGTTCTGCCGCACGATCTGGGTCAGCTCGGCCATCGAGCCCGAGGTCTGCTGCAGCGATGCAGCCTGTTGCTCGGTGCGGTTGGACAAGTCCAGGTTGCCCGTGGCGATTTGCGTGGAGGCCGAAGCGATCGCTTCCGTGCCCTGGCGCACATCGCCCACGATGCGTTGCAGGCTGGTGTTCATGTGTTGCAGCGCCTGCATCAACTGGCCGGTCTCGTCCTGGCTTTGGGTGACGATGGTGCTGGTCAAGTCGCCCTGCGCCACGCGTTTGGCGATGGCCACGGCGCGGTTCAAGGGGATGGTGATGCTGCGCGTGGCCAGCCAGCCCACGAGGATGCTGATCATGCTGGCGGCCGAGGCCAGCACGAGGATGAACAAGCCGGTCTGCTTGGCCAGTTGCGTGGAGCTGGCACCGGCTGCTTCCATTGCCTGGTTCTGCTGCTCGATCAACTTGTCGAGCGCGGCAAAGTACTTGGTTTGCACCGGGCGCACCGAGAACAGGTACTTCACCATCGCGTCGTCTTTCTGGTTGTCGTTCACCATGCCGACGAAGGCGGTTTGGGCTTTGATGAATTTCTCGCGCAGGGTCACGATGCTGGTCAGCAGCTTGACGCCTTCTTCATCCTGGATGTTTTTCTGCAGGCGCGCGGTGTTCTCGTCGGTGAGCTTCATCACGCGGTCGATGTTGGCCGCTTCGGCCTTGATCTGCCCGTCGTCGCTCATCACCAGCGTGCTCAGCATGCTGCGTGAGATCTCATTCAGATCGCTCTTCATCTTGTTGGCGATGACGGTGCGGGGGTAGTTCTCGCCCACCAGGGCGCCAATTTCGTGGTTCAGCCCGGATATTCGGACCAATGCCAGCGTTGCCAGCATGATCAGCAGGGCGATCACGAGGCCGAAGCCCAGCGCTAGTCTTTGTCCAATGCGAATGTCTCGAATCTTCATCAGGGTCCCAGGCAGGCCTGTGCAAGGCCCGGTGCCTCCATATCGGCGGGATGACCGGACACTTGAGTCAAAAAGTAACGGCGTGCCGCCAAAATAGGGGCATGAACACGACAGCGCCATGGGACCACGAGCGTCCCCACATTCTTCAGCTCAGCGTGCAGTCGCAGCACATCGACCTGATGCAGCACACCAACAACGTCAACTACCTGCAGTGGCTGGAGAACGTGGCCTGGGACCATTCCGAAAAACTGGGGCTGACGGCCGCGCACTACCAGGCGTGCGGACATGGCATGGTGGTGCGCCAGCACGAGTTGAACTACCTGGCCGCCACGCGCCTGGGCGATGAGCTGTTGCTCGGCACCTGGATCACGCAGATCGACAAGCTGTCGCTTTACCGGCAGTTTCAGTTTGTGCGCGAAGGCGATGGCCAAACCGTGTTCCGCGCCCGCACGCACTATGTGTGCGTGGACATCGCGCAAGGGCGTGTCAGGCGCATGCCGGCCGAATTCACGCAGGCCTATTCTGCGGCGCTGGCGGCCGGGGCCGCTTCAGCATGATGCATGCCGAACGTTCGCACACCAAGCGGCGCCTGGCCGAACGCTATGGCCTGGAGGTCAGCAGTGACGAGATCTTTCAGATGGCCAAGGCCATCGCGCATGGGCAGGGCACGCTGATCGCGCACCAAAGCCGCCACGTTGATCATTGGCAACTGGTCTACCAGGGGCAGCTGCTGCGCCTGGTGTTTGACCGCCAGCGCCGCAGCATCATCACGGCCTTGCCGCCCTTGACCTGAGCAGCGCCTTGTTCACTCAACCACTTTGACCGGCTGGCCCACGGGTGGCTCGCCACCGGTGTACACGCCATTGATCAAGCGCAGTTGCTGCTCGGGCAGGGGGCGCAGGGGTGATTGCCTGGCCAGTTGCGCAAACCCGCTCTTGGGATAAGGCAGCACCTTGAGCGCCCAGGGCCGCGCGGCGTGGCGGTCGGCCGGGGTCATGGCCCGGAACGAGGCTTCGGCTTCGCGCAAGCCGGTGCTGGCGCGTTGCAGGGCGGGGCCGTCCTTGCTGGCGTAAAGCAGCAGGTAGTGCTGATCAGACGGGCCGGTCACCACGGTGGCCTCCACGCGTTGCGACTGGCCTTGCGCATTGCGCCGCGTGCCCACCAGGTGGGTGGCGGGCAGGGTGTTCAGGGTCAGGCGTTCGGTGCGGCCTTGTTCGGGCTTGATGAGGTTGCGAATGATCTCTTCGTGGTTGGCGCCCGCCTGGGCCGGCACGGTGCGGATGATGAGGGCTGCGTCGCCCGTGGCATTGACCAGGGTGATGGCCTGGGCCGAGTTCTGCACCTTCCAGCCCTCGGGCGCCGTCACGGCGATGCCCAGGGGTTCATGGTAAAAATTTTGACCGCGCGTCAGCCCTTGCTCGCGGCTGTCGCCAAAGTCCATGCCCTTGATGGTGTCCAGGTAGCGGCTGCGGCCATCGTCGCCATATTGGCCTTGGTGGTGGCCGGCAGTCGCGGTGATGTCCTGCAGGCGCTTGTCGTTGCTGGGGTGGGATGACAGCCAGTTGCCATGCGCCCCCGGCGTGCGGCCCTCGGCCCGGGCAGCGTCGTCGGCAAAGCGCTCCTGGTCTTTCAGCACCTTGATGACGTCGACCATGTTTTGCGGGTTGTAGTGGCTGCGGGCCAGGTACTCGGCGCCCAACTGGTCGGCCTGCGACTCTTGGTCGCGGCTGTACGAGGCGATGTAGCCGGCGGCCACGTTTTGCGACACCTGGCTGGCCAGTTGTCCGGCACCGCTGACGCCTTGGCTTTCGAGCACCGCGCCCAGCAGGCTGGCGGCCAGAACGCCAAAGCCGGCGGTTTGCTGGCGTGTGGCACGTTGTGCGCCGTGGCGGGCGGTGACATGCCCGATCTCGTGGCCGATCACGCCGGCCAGGTCGGCCTCGCTGTCCATGTAGGCCATGATGCCGCGCGTGACGTACACATAGCCACCGGGCAGGGCGAAGGCGTTGATCTCAGGGCTGTCCAGCACGGTGAAGTGCCAGGTGAGGGTTTTGCGGTGCGATTGCTGCGCCAAGCGCTGGCCCAGGGCATTGACGTAGGCCTGGACCTTGGGGTTGTCGTAGGCGCCGTATTCCTTCAAGACCTGCTGGTGGCCTTTTTCGCCCTCGGCGATCTCGCTTTTCTCGTCCATCACCGTGCGCTCGGCCAAGCCGGTCACGGGGTTGGTGACGGTGGCGCAGCTGGTGAGCAGGGTGGCGGTGAGCAGCCAGGGCAGGAGTGTGGTTCGCATCCCCGCAATGATAGTTTCAGGCGACCTCGATGACGAAATCATCGTGGAAAGCGGCCTGCTCGCCCTTGCTGGCATAGCCCCGGGGGTTGGCCACCACGCGGCATCCCCGGTGGTGGTAGTCGTGGGGGCAGTGCAGGTGGCCATGCATCCACACTTGGGCCAGTGGCAGCAGGTCGTCGTGCGAGTTGCAAAAACCGGCGGTGCCAGGCATGAGGCCGTAGCGCGGGTCGGCGCTTTGCAAGGTGGGCGCAAAGTGGGTCACCACGACGGTGCTGCCTTCAAAGGGCACGGACAGCGCCTGGCGCAACCAGGTTTGGCACACCAGTGACATCTCGCGGATGCCCTCGGCCAGCACGGGCTCGCCTTGCTTCAGCGTGGTGTTTTTGCGCAGGTAGAAGTTGGCGGCCCTGAAGGCCTTGTCGCGCACCTGAAGCTGTTTGGTCAACGGGGCTTGCGGGTCTACCAGGGCGTCGAAGTCGCTCCACAGCGTGGTGCCCACGAAGCGCACCGAGCCCAGCCTGACCACTTCGCGGTCCAGCCAGGTGATGCCATGGCGTTTGCACGCAGCCTGCAGGCGCGCGTACGTGGCGTCAAACTCCAACCCATCGAACTCGTGGTTGCCGGGCACGAAGAGCACGTGCTGCCAGGGCGCGTTGGGCACCAGCGTTGAAAAGCGCGCCAAGCCGAAGTTCTCGTCCGCCAGGCGCGAGCCGGTCTGGTAGGAGCCGATGTCGCCGGCCAGCACCAACACATCCACGCCGGGCGCTGCCTTGGGCAGGAAATCGGGGTATCGCTCCAGGTGGAGGTCGGACATCAACTGTAGGCGCATCGGGGAGCAGTCTATACGATGCGGTCCCACCGGCGGATGGTCGGGGCGGTGGTTTGGCGGGCGCGGCCACCCTTTTCCGCCCACCACGCACCGCCGAGCCCATCAGGGTGGCGAGCATGGTGAGTTGCCGGAAGCTGGCCAGGCCAACGAAGCCGCCAAAGGTGATGACGTCGATCAGGCTGAAGGACCAGCCGTTTTTCTCGAGCAGGCAGGAAGTGTGCGCGCGCCGTCTTCTTCAGTTCAACTCAGGTGGCGCCGTGGCACTGCTTGAACTTCTTGCCGCTGCCGCAATGGCAGGGGTCATTGCGGCCCAGCTTGGGGGTCTCGTGCTTCACGGTGGTCACCTTGATGCGCTCGGCCACGCCCACTTCGGCCAGGTCGACCACGTCGAACACCAATCGCTGGATGCCTTCGTCCAGGTTGCGCAGCGGGTGCTCCTGGTCCAGGGCCTTGGTCATCTCGGCCTGGGTTTCATCTTGCTCGGGCAGGTGGCGCCACAGCGATTCGAGCACATCGGGCACGGCCGCAGAGCCCAGGTCTTCCAATTGCGGGAAGTTGGCCAGGGCCCATTCGAAGCCGGCCACCCAGTAGCCCAGGCCTTCCATGGCATCTTTGCCGGTCAGCAGCTTGCCGTCGTCGTCTTCCAGCTGCGGCACGATGGGGTCGAACCAGCTGTTCTCCAAGATGCCGCGCAGGATCTCTTCGCGGCGGCGCTCGATCAGGACCAGCAGGCGCGTGTTCTGCGTGGCGGTCCAGCCTTCGGTGGGGGCGGGCACTTGGCCGGTCTCACCAAAAATGGGCGGCAGCCACTGTTCGGGCGTGAGCAACACCGGCTGCACCAAGATGCCACACAGGTAGCCGTCCAGCATCACGGCGTCCACCGCCTCTAAGGGCTCGGGCACGGCGGCGAGCAGGTCGTCCAGCTCGTTGATGTCGGCATCGCTCAGTGTAGGGATCGAATTGGGCTTGTTGGTGGGTTGGGTGGAAGGCGTCGTCATGGTGGGGGCAGAAGTCGTGGGGCGGACGGGTGTCCAAAGGGGGGATTGTGCCGGGAATGCTTTATGCGTTATGAGTGGGTCGCTTGTCACGGCTTAGAAAGGATGCACCATGCTTGACACCACGTCGACCCAATTTTCCCACGTCCGCCCGGAAGACACGGATTGGCGGTCCGACGGATTGAGGGATTTTTTCCTCTACAAGGACCTGGGGATTGCGAATGCCACCAACGGCAAGGTGATTGCGCACCTTGTGAAGGCCAACTCTGCGCCAGAAACAGGCACAGGTTGGCACCGTCATGAGGCCGATTTCCAGATCGTGATCATGACCAAGGGCTGGGCCCGCTTCATGTACGAAGACCAGGAAACTCTGGTCAAGGCGGGCGATTGCGTGCACCAGCGCCCGGGAATCTGCCACTACCTGTTCGACTATTCGCCGGACATGGAGTACCTGGAAATCGTCGGCCCGGCTGACTTCAAATCCATCGATGTCGAGCCGGTGTGCGACATCCCCGCCCCGACGCCCTGGAAGTGAGGCGTGTCGGGGTGGCTTGGCGTGGGGTTCTGCTTCTTCAGAACTCCACGTCCAGTTCATCGATGTTGTCGATCTTTTCGGCTTTGGCAGCGCTGAACCATTCCTTCATTTCGGGCTCGTTCAGCATCAGGGTGCAGTAGTCGGCGCAGACGGCGTCCAGCTTCACGTCATACGTGGCAAACCGTGTGCAGACGGGCGCGTACATCGCGTCGGCCAAGGTGCGCTGTTTGCCGAACAGGTAGGGGCCGCCATAGGTGTCCAGGCAATCGCGCCAGATGCTGCAGATGTGATCGATGTCGGCCTGGGCCCGCGACCAGATCTTGAACTTGGGGAAGTGGCCGCTCAGGTTCATGGGCAGCGAGGAGCGCAACGCGCTGAAGCCCGAGTGCATCTCGCCGCTGATGGCGCGGCAGTGCGCGCGCGCCTTGGCGTCGGCCGGCAGTAGGCCCGCTTTCGGGCAGACCTCGTTGAGGTATTCGGCAATCGCCAGCGTGTCCCACACCTTGATGCCGTCATGCGTCAGGCAGGGCACCAGGATGGAGGATGACAGCAGCAGGATCTCGGCCCGCGTGGATGGATCATCGGGCGGCAACACGTTCTCGGCGAACTCCAGGCCAGAAAAACGCGTCACCAACCAGCCGCGCAAGGACCATGACGAGTAGTTCTTGCTCGTGATGGTCAGCATGGTGGTCGTGGTGGCCGTGGTGGCCGTGGTGGCGGTCGGCGCCTTGGTCGCCGACTTGGGTACAGCCTTGGGAGCGGTGCGGGTACGCGCAGAGGCGGAGGCGGTGGTGGCCATGGTGTGTGGGGTGAAGCGAGTGGCGAAGCCGATGGGGTGGACCGCTGCAAGGGACGTGCCATGTTGCATGTGGCGCGCAACTTGCAGGTTCTTTGGCAACATTGCCAACCCAGGATCCGCTCATGCTGTACTCCACTTATCAGGCTCAGCAGAATGTGCTCGAGCCATGGCGCGTGATGGCCCAGGGCATGTCAGAGTGGCTGCACCATGTGTTGCCCGAAGGGCCCACGCAAAACTCGGTAGCTGAAATGGCCGCCGGCGGCCTGATGGTCCGCAGCCTGGCCGCCGCCAGCGAAGTCGTCGCCCGCATGCGGGTGACCCACGCCCGGCCCGCCTTCAATTTGCCCACCGTCATGTCCCAGGGCATGGAGTGCGGCATCGTCGAAGAGGCCGCCATGGTCACCCCCTTCGCCACCCTGCTGCACTTCAAGAAAGACCGCGACCTTGACCAACCCCGCGTGCTGCTGGTGGCGCCCATGTCGGGTCACTTTGCCACCCTGTTGCGCGACACCGTCAAAACGCTGTTGCAGGACCACGATGTCTACATCACCGATTGGCACAACGCCCGCGACGTGCCCCTCCGCCATGGCCGCTTCGGCCTGGACGAGTACACCGAGCACCTGATCAAGTTCCTGGACCGCATGGGCCCGGGCTCGCACCTGATGGCCATCTGCCAGCCTTGCGTGGCCTCGTTGGCCGCCGCCTCGCTGATGGCGCAGGATGCGCACCCTGCGCAGCCACGCAGCCTGACCCTGATGGCCGGCCCCATCGACTGCCGCGTCAACCCGACCGCGGTGAATGAGTTGGCCATCAGCAAGCCCATGAGCTGGTTCGAATCCAAGATGATTCACACGGTGCCGCTGGGTCAGAAAGGCGCTTTCCGCAAGGTGTATCCAGGCTTTGTGCAGCTGTCGGCCTTTTTGAGCATGAACATGGGGCGGCACATCAAGGCCTTCCAGGACATGCAGCAGTTCATCACCCTGGGTGAGCACGAGAAGGCCGCGCACACCAAGGCGTTTTACGAAGAGTATTTCGCCGTGAGCGACCTGCCGGCCGAGTTCTACCTGGAGACCGTGCGGGCGGTGTTCCAGGACTACGACCTGCCGCGTGGTGAGCTGATGTACCGGGGCATCAAGGTTGAACCCCAGGCCATCCGCCGCACCGCGCTGTTCACGGTCGAAGGCGAGCGCGACGACATCTGCGCTGTGGGCCAAACGGTGGCGGCGCAAGACTTGTGCACCTCGGTGCGGCCTTACTGGCGCACCCAGCATGTGCAAACCGGCGTGGGCCACTACGGCGTGTTCAGCGGGCGGCGCTGGCAGAACGAGATCTACCCGCGCGTGCGGGATGTGATCCACCAGACGGCGGTGTGATGCGTGTCGTAACGAGGCGGTAACGAGGCCTGTCAGGTCTGGTTGCCGGTCACTTCCTGCAAATGCTGCAGGGCTGCCATGTTCTCGATGGTCGACAGGTCGCCCGGGTCGCGGCCCTCGCAGACGGCCTGGATGACCCGGCGCAGCACCTTGCCTGAGCGAGTTTTGGGCAAGGTCTTGACCAGATGAATGCTGGCGGGCCGCGCCGGGCTGCCCAGTTGTTGCTCGACGATCTGCACCAACTCAGCAGCCAGGGCGATGCGTTCTGATCGCTCGGTGATGTGGGCTGGGTCGCGTGGCACCACGAACGCATGCGGTACTTGGCCCTTGAGGTCGTCGGAGACGCCGACCACCGCCGCTTCGGCCACGGCAGGATGGCTGCTCAGGGATTCTTCGATCTCGCGGGTACCCAGGCGGTGGCTGGCCACGTTGATGACCTCGTCTGAGCGGCCCAGGATGAAGTAATGGCCGTCTGCGTCGCGGGTGGCCCAGTCGAATGAGTTGTAGATCAACTTGTTGGGAAAGCTGCTCCAGTAGGTGCGCACGAAACGCGCGTTGTCCTGCCAGATGGTTTGCAGGCATCCGGGCGGCAAGGGGCCTTCGATGGCGAGCACGCCGCGCTGCCCCGGCCCGGTCAACTCCTTGCCCGTGGTTTCGTGCACCAGCTTGACCTGGTAGCCCGGCATGGGCACGCCGGGTGAGCCCGGCTTGGTGGTTTGGTCGGGCTGAACGCCGCGCGCCACCGCCAGCACGGGCCAGCCGGTCCCGGTCTGCCAGTAGTTGTCCAGCACGGGCTTGCCCAGGGCCGCGCTGATCCAGCGGGCGGTGTGCTCGTCCAGCGGTTCGCCCGTCAGGAAAAGGTGCCTGAGGCTGGACAGGTCGTGCTGTTCGAGAACGCCGGGACCGTGCTTTTTCAGTTCGCGGATGGCCATGGTCACCGAGACCATCACGGTGACCTGGTATTTCTCGACCAGAGACCACCATGTGGCGGCGCCAGATTGGCTTGAGAGGCCTTCGTACACGATGGTGGCCATGCCGGCGATCAGGGGGCCGTAGACGATGCAGCCATGGCCGCCGTCTGAACTGATGTCGCCGGTGCCGAAGAATGTCTCGCCTGCCCGGCCGTCGTAGATCTGGTCCATGGAGGTGGCCAGGGCCACCGCATAACCGCCGGTGTCGCGTTGAACGGCCTTGGGCTGTCCGGTGGTGGCGCTGGTGTGAAGCGTGTAGCTGGGGTGGTTGGACTCGACCCATTCGCAGGGCACGATGGCGTCCATCACCTGCTGGCGTGCTTGGGCATAGTCGACATCCTGCGGCGCCTGCATGTCCACCGGGGCCAGCCCGCGGTTGACCAGCAGCACATGCTTGACCAGCCGGTTCGCCAGGTTCAGGGCCTCGTCCAGCACCGGTTTGTAGGCCTGCACCTGGCCGGCCCGCGCACCCGCGTCGGCCGTGACGATGACCCGGGGGGCCACGTCATCAATGCGGTTGGCCAATACTTGGGCGGCAAATCCACCGTACACCACCGAATGAATGGCCCCCAGCCGCACCGTGGCCAGCATGGCGATGACGGCCTCCATCATCATGGGCATGTAGATCACCACTCGGTCGCCCTTGACCACGCCCAGGCTCTGCAGCACCGCGGCCATGCGCTGCACTTCCACGAAGAGTTGGCCGTAGCTGAGGATCTGGTCGGTGCCGGTGGTGGCTGACACGTGGATCAGGGCGGGCTGGTCGGCACGCGCGATGACGTGGCGATCGACGGCGTTGTGGCACAGATTGGTCAGCCCGCCCACGAACCAGCGGGCAAATGGTGGGTTGCTGTAATCGCAGACCTGGTCAAAGCGGCGGCGCCAGTCAATGCGCGCGGCTTGGTCATGCCAAAAGCCATCGCGGTCGGC
>NZ_JACMNS010000163.1 GCF_014378415.1 Aquabacterium sp. | reverse complement strand
GATCTGAATCGGGTTGTCGTCCCCCTCTAAAAATCATCTGGCTCCGCCAGTGATTTTTTCCATTCATCCCTGGCCTGTAAGCCGGTTTTTCCCTTGGCTTCTCTAACCAGTCCAAACAAAAGTAGGTTTTCACTTTTGTTTGAATGTCTAATACTCCCGCCGATCAGGCTTGATTTCCTGCAGGATGGTGGTGGCGATTTCTTCGATGGATTTGGTGGTCGACGACAGCCAGCGGATGCCTTCCCGTTTCATCATCGCTTCGGCTTCGTTCACTTCGTAGCGACAATTTTCCAGTGAGGCGTATTTACTGCCGGCGCGGCGCTCGTGGCGAATTTCCGACAACCGCTCGGGGGTGATCGACAGGCCGAAAATCTTGTGGCGGAACGGCGGTAAGTTCGATGGCAACTTGCCACGCTCGAAATCATCGGGAATCAAGGGGTAATTGGCTGCCTTGATGCCGTATTGCATGGCCAGGTACAGGCTGGTGGGCGTCTTGCCGGAGCGCGAGACGCCCACCAGGATGACGTCGGCCGAGGCCAGATTCTTGTGCGACTGGCCATCGTCATGCGCCAGCGAGAAATTGATGGCCTCGATGCGGTTTTTGTACGCTTCACTGTCGACCACATTGTGCGAGCGGCCAATCGTGTGGGTCGACATCACCCCCAACTCCTGCTCGAGCGGCGCCACAAAGGTGCTGATCAGGTCCATGTGCATGCCGTGCGCATTGCGAATCACCTTCGACAGCTCAGGCTTGACCAGGGTCGAGAAGATGATCGGCTTTTGCTGGTCGGCAGCGAAGGTCTCGTTAATCTTGCGCACGGCGTCGTGCGCCTTGTCGATGGTGTCGATGAAGGGCATGCGCACCTGGCGAAAACGCATCTCGAACTGGCTTAGCACCGCGTGGCCAAAGGTTTCGGCGGTGATGCCGGTGCCGTCCGACACAAAAAACACCGTGTTCGGCGAGGGCGGCATGGCGGGGCGCGTTTCATTGGTCATGGAGGTGTCTGCAGAGTGAAGAGATAAGGGTTGCTTGCTGTTATTGTTCCGACATTGTGGACTGTAAATTGCTGGCGGACGCTGTAGAATGCTCGGCAACGGTTTCAATTGTGCGGTACGTGGGCAAGAATAACAACAAAACCAGCCCCTTATCGCCCTGGCGTAAAGATTTCTATCTCAAGTAAGGGTGTTTTACCATGACCAACTCAGCAATGAATGACCAGGCAGTCTACGTCGCCGCATTCGACAATCTGCGCATGACGGATGTCGAATCGGTGGGCGGCAAGAATGCATCGCTCGGTGAAATGATCAGCCAGCTCGCTGGCGCCGGTGTGCGCGTGCCGGGCGGCTTTGCCACCACGGCGCAAGCGTTCCGCGACTTTCTCGACCATGCCATCGACGGCGGCGCCTCGCTTGGCGACCGTATCGCCACCCGCCTCGAAGGCCTCAACATCGACGATGTGCGCTCGCTGGCCGTCGCTGGCGCCGAGATCCGTAAATGGATTGTCGAGACACCTTTCCAGCCGCGCCTGCAAGCGGAAATCGAAACCTTCTATGACCGCCTGGTCGCCGATTCGAGCACCGAGATGTCATTCGCCGTGCGCTCGTCCGCCACCGCCGAAGACTTGCCGGATGCTTCGTTCGCCGGTCAGCAGGAAAGCTTCCTCAACGTGGTCGGCATCGACAATGTGCTCGAAGCGATGAAGCACGTGTTCGCCTCGCTGTACAACGACCGCGCCATTTCCTACCGCGTGCACAAGGGTTTCGAGCACGATGTAGTCGCCCTGTCGGCGGGCGTGCAACGCATGGTGCGCTCCGACCTGGGCGCCGCTGGGGTCATGTTCACCATCGACACCGAGTCGGGCTTCCAGGACGTGGTTTTCATCACCTCCAGCTACGGCCTGGGTGAAACCGTGGTGCAGGGCGCCGTCAACCCTGACGAGTTCTACGTGCACAAGCCCGCGCTGAAATCTGGCAAGCAGGCCGTGATCCGCCGCAACCTGGGCTCCAAGTTGATCAAAATGGAGTTCGCCACGCCAGAAGAAAAAGCCGCCTCCGGCAAGCTGGTGCGCACCATCGACACCACCCACGAGCTGCGCAACCGCTACAGCCTCAGCAACGAAGACGTGACCGAGCTGGGCAAGTACGCACTCATCATCGAGGAGCACTACGGCCGCCCCATGGACATCGAGTGGGGCAAAGACGGCATCGACGGCAAGATCTACATCCTGCAAGCCCGCCCCGAGACCGTGAAGAGCCAGCAGCAAGGCAAGACCGAGCAGCGCTACAAGCTCAAGAGCACCGGCACCGTGCTGGCCGAAGGCCGCGCCATTGGCCAGAAGATTGGCACCGGCCCCGTCCGCGTGGTTCATTCGCTGGCCGAGATGGACACCGTGCAACCCGGCGATGTGCTGGTCACCGACATGACCGACCCCAACTGGGAGCCTGTCATGAAGCGCGCCAGCGCCATCGTCACCAACCGGGGCGGGCGCACCTGCCACGCCGCCATCATCGCGCGTGAACTTGGCATCCCGGCCGTGGTCGGCTGCGGCAACGCGACCGAAAAGCTCAATGACGGCGCCCTGGTCACCGTGGCCTGCTCCGAAGGCGACACCGGCCACGTCTACGACGGCCTGTTAGAGACAGAAATCACCGAAGTCACCCGTGGCGAAATGCCCCACGTCGGCATCAAGATCATGATGAACGTGGGCAACCCTCAACTGGCTTTTGACTTCGCGCAGATGCCCATCAACGGCGTGGGTCTGGCCCGCCTCGAGCTCATCATCAACAACAACATCGGCGTGCACCCCAAGGCCATCCTTGACTACCCGAATGTCGACAATGACCTGAAAAAAGCGGTGGAATCCGTCGCTCGTGGCCACGCCAGCCCGCGCGCTTTCTACGTCGACAAGCTGGCCGAAGGCATCGCCACCATCGCCGCCGCTTTCTGGCCCAAGCCCGTGATCGTGCGCCTGTCCGACTTCAAATCCAACGAGTACAAAAAACTCATTGGCGGTTCGCGCTACGAGCCTGAAGAAGAAAATCCCATGCTGGGCTTTCGGGGCGCCTCGCGCTACATCAGCGCCGAATTCGGCGAGGCCTTCGCCATGGAGTGCGAAGCCCTCAAGCGCGTGCGCACCGACATGGGCCTGAGCAACGTTGAAATCATGGTGCCCTTCGTGCGCACCTTGAAGCAGGCAGAAAAAGTGACCGGCATGCTGGCCGACCACGGCCTGGTGCGCGAATCGCAAGGCGGCAAGGACGGCCTGAAAATCATCATGATGTGCGAAGTGCCCAGCAACGCCATCCTGGCCGACCAGTTCCTCGAGTACTTCGACGGCATGTCCATCGGCTCGAACGACTTGACCCAGCTCACACTGGGCCTGGACCGCGACTCCGGCCTGCCAGTGCTGGCCCAGGACTTTGACGAACGCGACCCGGCCGTCAAGGCCATGATCTCGCGCGCCATCGCGGCCTGCCGCGCCCAAGGCAAATACATCGGCATTTGCGGACAAGGCCCCAGCGACCACCCGGATTTTGCCGACTGGCTCGCCGACGAAGGCATCGTGTCCATGTCCCTGAACCCCGACACGGTGGTCGAAACATGGCAGCGCCTGGCCCAGAAGAAATAAGGCCGCAGCACATTTTGCCGAGCTCCCATTGGCAAATGTCAATGTGCGCGCTATAATATTTGGCTACACATTTGTTGCTCAGATGCTTTTTTGACATTCGAGCAGCCCTTGCCGTTTGCGGGTTTGACGCTTCGCGACGGCTTCCATCCTGTCTGGTGACCTTTCAAAAGGCGCTGGGCGGGGAATCCATAAGGAGCATTTATGCGTCACTATGAAATCGTGCTGCTGATCCACCCGGATCAAAGCGAGCAAGTTCCAGCCATGCTGGAGCGCTACAAGACCCTGATCACCTCCACTGGTGGCCAGGTGCACCGTGTTGAAGACTGGGGCCGCCGTCAACTGGCGTACCAGATCGTCAAGCTGGCCAAGGCGCACTACCTGTGCCTGAACATCGAGACGACCAACGAAACCTTGATTGAGTTGGAAACCGGCTTCAAGTTCAATGATGCTGTGCTCCGCCACCTGACCGTGGTGAATGCCAAGGCTCCGGCTGGCCCGTCCGTCATGATGAAGCAAGTTGAGCGTGATGAAGCCCGCAAGGCCAGTCACCAAGAGCAACAAGCTGCTGCCTGATTGATGCCGAAAGGCATCGCGTCCGCGCTCTCATGAACCGTGTGCTGTTGACAGCCCAGATCATTGAACGCAAAGCGCTGAGATACACCCCGGCCGGATTACCCGCACTCGACCTGGTTCTGAAACACGAATCGGATGTCGTCGAAGCCCAGCAGCCCCGCAAGGTGGCAATGGACATCAAGGCGGTGGCCATCGGATCAATTGCCGAGCAATTGATCCGATGCGAGATTGGCGTGCCCCTTGGGCTGGCTGGTTTCCTGGGAGCTCCTCGCAACGGACGCGGTGTGTTGCTGCACATCACCGAACTCAACGACACTGTTTAAAGAGGTCATCAAATGCCCGCTCCTCGTTCCAAGAACGGTAAGTTCTCCAAAGACCGTAAAGGCAAGCGCAACACCCAATCGTTGCTGTTCCGCCGCAAGCGCTTCTGCCGCTTCACCGTCACCGGTGTTGAACAGATCGACTACAAGGACATCGACACCTTGCGCGATTTCATCGCCGAAAACGGCAAGATCATCCCCGCTCGCCTGACCGGCACGCGTGCGATCTATCAACGCCAGCTGACAAACGCCATCAAGCGCGCTCGCTTCCTGGCCATGCTGCCTTACAGTGACCAGCACAAGGTCTAAGGAGTTTTCGACATGCAAATCATCCTCCTCGAAAAAGTCGTCAACCTGGGTACCCTGGGTGACGTGGTCAAGGTCAAAGACGGCTACGCCCGTAATTTCCTGATCCCTTCGGGCCGCGCCCGTCGTGCCACCACCAAGGCCATCGCCGAATTCGAAGCTCGCCGCGCCGAGATCGAAAAGGCTCAAGCCGACAAGCACGCTGCGGCACAAGCCCAGGGCGACCGCCTGAATGGCAAGACCGTGACCGTGAGCCAAAAGGCTGGCGTTGACGGCCGCCTGTTCGGTTCGGTCACCAATGCCGACATCGCCGACGGCCTGAAGAAGGCTGGCTACGATGTGGTCAAGGCGCAAGTGCGCTTGCCCAATGGTCCTTTGAAGATCGTTGGCGACCACAGCGTGTCGGTGGCTCTGCACACTGACGTGGTGGTCGACGTGACCGTGACCGTGGTTGGCGAAGTCGCCTGATTCATCAGTCAGGTTTCACACCGCACGACAAAGGCACCTTCGGGTGCCTTTTTTCATACCTCGGTCAGATCAGGCGCGTTGGTGGGCCAAACGCATCACCTCGGCAGGCGACAAGGCCTTGAGTTGATGGTCTGACCAGACCTGGCGCCAACGCCGCGCGCCGGGCAAGCCGTTGTACAGGCCCAGAATGTGCCGAATCACGGAGGACCAGCGCACCGCAGCGCCTTCCATGCCTTGTGTGCGCGCGATTTCGCGCCCGCAGTACACCACCATGGCCGCTTCCAGGTCCTGGCGGCGCCGGTCGGTGCCCAGTGACTCGTCGCCATAGAACAGGGCGTCCCAATCGGCCATCATCCAGGGCTGGTGATAGGCAGACCGCCCCACCATGACACCGTCCAGCGTCACGCCATCGAACACCGCGTTGGGCTTCAGCTGCTCGGCAATCTGCGCGTTGTCGGTGATGCCACCATTGAGCACGATGGTCAGATGGGGAAAGTCGCGCTTGAGCTGATGAACGAACTCGTAGCGCAACGGCGGCACCTCACGGTTTTCCTTTGGGCTCAGGCCTTTCAGCCAGGCATTGCGGGCATGCACCATGAACACCTCGCAGCCAGCATCGGCAACCGTGCCCACGAAGTCGCGGACGAAGTCGTAGCTCTCGCTCTGGTCGATGCCAATGCGGTGCTTGACAGTGATCGGCATGCGCGCATTGCCGCCCGTGGCATCCAGCATGGCTTTGACGCCATCGGCCACCAAAGGCGCTTCGGCCATCAGGCAGGCACCAAAAGCACCCCGCTGCACCCGCTCACTGGGGCAGCCGCAGTTGAGGTTGACCTCGTCATAACCCCATTGCTGGGCGAGCTTGGCGCAAGCGGCCAAGTCAGCAGGCTCGCTGCCGCCCAGTTGCAGGGCCAACGGATGCTCTTCGCCGTTGAAATCAAGGTGACGTGGCACGTTCCCATGCAGCAGCGCACCGGTGGTCACCATCTCGGTGTACAGGCGCGCGTGGCGGCTCAACTGGCGGTGGAAATAGCGACAATGCCGGTCCGTCCAGTCAATCATCGGCGCCACGCTCAGGCGCCATGGGCTGTGTGGCAAGTCCATCTTTTGTCTCGTTTTCAGCTCAGGTCACGCAGAGGATGCCGCCATTGTGGCCAAGGACTTTCAAAAAAAACCTGCACCATCTCTGCGCTCACTTCCAAAGTGCTGCCCGGATTCCACATGGGCTGATGGTCCTTGTCAACCACCAGGGCGCGGATGCCTTCCACGGTTTCACTCTGGCGCCCTTTGCGCAAGCCGAAGCAATGGCGCACCATGTCGCGCTCCATGCGGAACACCTGCGACAAACTCATCGCGCGTGCGCGGCGAATCTGTTCCAGGGTCACGCACATCATCAGGGGAGAATTGCCCGCCATGTGGTGAATGGTCTGGCGCGCCCACTCGCTGTCATCCGTGGCCAGCGACGACAAAATCTCGGCCACGGTGTTGTGCGCGAAGTAGCGGTCAATGCGCTCACGCTCGGCCAACAGCACAGAAGGTTTCATGCCCGACTGGTCAGCCAAGCTCAGCATGGCGCGGGCACGGCGCAAGAAGCCGGCATCGGTGCTGGGCGGTTTCTGGGCCAAGGATTCCAGCCAGGGATCCAGTTCATGGGCGGGAGAATAGGCATCTGCCAAGCCCCAGGCCAAGGCCTCGGCTGCCGCAATGCCTTTGCCGCACACGCCAAGGTACTCACCCACCCTGCCGGGACAGCGCGACAGAAAATAGCCGGCGGCCACGTCCGGGAACAAGCCGATGCGCGTCTCGGGCATGGCCAGGTGAGCACGTTCAGTCACCACGCGCAAGCTTGCGCCCTGGGCCATGCCCATGCCACCGCCCATCACGATGCCCTCCATCCAGGCCACGATGGGCTTGGGATAGCTGTGCAGCATGTGGTCGAGTGCGTACTCTTCGGTGAAAAAATCGTCGAGCCGTAAATCGCCCGACAAGGCAGCGCTGTGCATGAAGCGGATGTCACCGCCAGCACAAAAGTTGGCGGCGTCCTCGCCTGGGCGGGCCGAGCCACGCAGCACGATGCCGACGACGCTGGGATCATCCTCCCAGTGCTTCAGCACCTCGGTCAGCGCCCTGACCATCTCCAGATTGAGCGCGTTGAGCGCCTTGGGCCGGTTCAGGCGAATCACGCCCACCGAACCCACCATGCCAACTTCTATCATGGTGAACGACCTCTCAACGCCTCAAATCAGGACCTGAACTCAAGCGCTGCGATTGCGCTTGCGATCGCCTTCCTTGAGGAATCGCTTGCGCACACGGATCGACTTGGGTGTGATTTCAACCAGCTCGTCGTCGTCAATGAAGTCAACGCCGTACTCCAGCGTCAGGTCAATCGGAGGCGTGATCTTGATCGCGTCTTCCTTGCCCGACACGCGGAAGTTGGTCAGTTGCTTGGTGCGGGTAGCGTTCACGACCAGGTCATTGTCGCGGCTGTGGATACCGACGATCATGCCTTCGTACACCGGATCATTCGGCTTGACGAACATGCGGCCACGGTCGTCCAACTTACCCAGGGCGTAGGTGAAAATTTCACCTTCATCCATGGAAATCAGCACGCCGTTCTTGCGGCCACCGATCTCGCCCTTGTGCGGCTCGTAGCCGTCGAACAGCGAGGCAATCAGGCCAGAGCCACGGGTCAAGTTCATGAACTCGTTGCTGAAACCGATCAGGCCCCGAGCCGGGATGCGGTACTCCAGGCGAACGCGGCCACGGCCGTCCGGCTCCATGTTGACCATGTCGCCCTTTCGCAGACCCAGCGCTTGCATCACGCCACCTTGGTGGATTTCTTCGACGTCAACGGTCACCAGTTCCATGGGCTCGCACTTCTCGCCATTGATCTCCTGGAACACCACCCTAGGCTTGGACACGGCCAGCTCGAAGCCTTCACGGCGCATGTTTTCCAGAAGAATGGTCAGGTGCAATTCACCCCGGCCCATGACTTCAAAGATGCCGTCTTCGTCGGTTTCTTTAACGCGCAGGGCCACGTTGTGTTGCAGCTCTTTCTGCAGGCGGTCCCAGATCTGACGGCTGGTCACGTACTTGCCTTCGCGACCGGCCAAAGGCGAGTTATTCACGCAGAAGTTCATGGTCAGCGTCGGCTCATCGATCTTGAGCATCGGCAAGGGCAAGGGGTTCTCCCGGTCCGTCACCGTCACACCGATGTTGATGTCTTCGAGGCCGTTGATCAGCACGATGTTGCCGGGGCCAGCGTCGGTCACTTGCACGCGGTCCAGACCGTGGAAAGTCAGCACCTGGTTGATGCGACCCTTGATGGCCTTGCCCTCAGGGCCTTCCATCACGACCACGTCCATGTTGGGTTTGATCGTGCCTTGGCTGATGCGGCCCACGCCAATGCGCCCCACGAAGGTGGAGAAATCCAGCGCCGAGATTTGCAGTTGCAGGGGGGCTGCGGGGTCGCCACTCTGAGCAGGCACGTGCTTGAGCACGGTGTTGAACAGGGCAGACATGTCTTCACCCCACTTCTCACCAGGTGCGCCTTCGACCAAAGAGGTCCAGCCATTGATGCCCGAGGCATACACCACAGGGAAATCCAATTGCTCGTCTGTGGCGCCCAGCTTGTCAAAAAGATCGAAAGCAGCGTTGACCACGGCATCGGGCTTGGCACCGGGCTTGTCCACCTTGTTGACCACGACGATGGGCTTGAGGCCCAGGGCCAGTGCCTTCTTGGTCACGAAGCGCGTTTGCGGCATCGGGCCTTCTTGCGCATCGATCAGCAGCACCACACCGTCCACCATGGACAGGGCGCGTTCGACTTCACCACCGAAGTCGGCGTGACCCGGGGTATCGACGATGTTGATGTGGGTACCTTCCCAGCTCACGGCGCAGTTCTTGGCCAGAATGGTGATGCCCCGTTCGCGTTCGATGGCATTGTTGTCCATCACGGTGTCCACGATTTTTTCGTGGTCGGCGAAGGTGCCGGACTGCCGCAGCAGTTGGTCAACCATGGTGGTCTTGCCATGGTCAACGTGGGCGATGATGGCGATGTTGCGGATTTGTTTGCTCATGCGAGGCTCACTGGTCTGAAAATCAAAGAACTGGGGTCAACAGCCCTTGCACTTCGGCAGGGCTGAGTAAACGGGTCGGGATCAATTCACCGGCCTTGATGTGGGCGCTGCCCAGCAACACCCGGGGCAACTGGCCGTTGGCGGCCGTGGGGTTGGGTCCGTAGACCCGAACTTGGGGGGCGTCGTCTAGCTTCACGCGGCGGCGCAGGCCGGTCAGGAAGCGACCGGCTTCGCTTTCGTCGAGGACCACGGCGGGCCAATCAGACAAAAGCACATCGGCGGCTTGCAGGTGGGTGTCACGCTCAGCTTCGGTCATGGCTTGCAGGGCGTCCAGGGTCACGGCGCCATCCAGCGTCGTACCACCACTGGCCGTGCGGCGCAGGCCTTGCAGGTAGGCACCACAACCCAGGTGCTCGCCGATGGACTCGGCCAGCGTTCGGATGTAAGTGCCTTTGCTGCAGCGGACGTCAAGCGTCAGGCTGTCACCTTGCCAGCCAACGATGTCAATGGCGTGAATGGTGATGCGGCGAGATGCGCGTTCGATTTCAATGCCTTCTCGGGCGTATTCGTACAGCGCCCGGCCTTCGTGCTTGAGCGCCGAATGCATGGGTGGCACCTGGTCAATCTCGCCGGTCATCGCGGCGCAGGCGATGGCGATGGCCGAATCGTCGACCTGGACCAGACGCTCTTGAACGACCTGCCCTTCGCCATCACCCGTGGTGGTGGTCTGGCCCAGTTTGAGGGTGGCGCGATAGGCCTTGTCAGCCTCCAGCGACACCTGCGCAAACTTGGTCGCGGCGCCAAAGCACAAAGGCAACAGGCCTGTGGCCAAAGGGTCGAGCGTGCCGGTGTGGCCCGCCTTCTCGGCGCGCATCAGGCGGCGCACTTTCTGCAAGGCGTCATTGCTCGACAGGCCCAGGGGCTTGTCCAACAAGATGACACCGTGCAAAGCGCGGCGCGGTTGACGCGGCGGCCTGTTGTTCATTCGGGCTGGGCCTCACCGGGGGATTTGGTGTCCGCAGGCACGTCGTCGGCGTCCTTGGCCTTGTCTTTCACCGCCTTGGTGATCAAGGCGCTGAGTTCGGCCGCACGTTCGGTGGTGCGGTCAAAGTGGAAATGCAAGGTGGGCACGGTGTGGATCTGCAGGCGCTTGAACAAACCGTTGCGGACGAAACCTGCCGCCTCGTTCAAGGCCAGTTCGCAAGCTTGTGAGTCACCGGTCAGCACCGAGAAAAACACCTTGGCGTGTGCATAGTCGGGCGTCACGTCAACGTGGTTGATCGTGATCATGCCGATGCGCGGATCTTTCAGATCGCGGATGAGCTCGGCCACATCGCGCTGAATCTGGTCAGAAACACGGTGGCTGCGGTTGGGAGCTGATTTTTTATGGCGCATGGTGAATTCCTGAAGCACAAGCCCTCAAGCACGAACCCCGCCGGGTGAAGGCGGGGTCGCGGTTCAGGCCCGAAGGCACGTGAATGCCTTACAAGGTGCGGGCGACTTCCTTGATTTCGAAGAACTCCAGGACATCGCCTTCTTTGATGTCGTTGTAGCCCTTGAGGTTGAGGCCGCACTCGAAGCCTTCCTTGACTTCCTTGACGTCGTCCTTGAAGCGCTTGAGCCCATCGAGCTCGCCGGTGTAAATGACCACGTTTTCGCGCAGCAGACGCAGACGTGCGCTGCGGCGGACTACGCCGGACAGAACCATACACCCAGCGATCGTGCCGATCTTCGAGGCGATGAACACCTGGCGGATCTCGGCAGAACCGATGACTTCTTCGCGCAACTCGGGCGCCAACATGCCCGACATCGCTGCCTTCACTTCATCCACGGCGTCGTAAATGATGTTGTAGTAGCGGATGTCCACACCGTTGTGCTCGGCCAGCTTGCGAGCGCCAGCGTCTGCACGGGTGTTGAAGCCAATCAGCACCGCCTTGGAGGCAATGGCCAGGTTGACGTCGGACTCGCTGATACCACCCACGGCGGCATGAACGATCTGCACTTTGATCTCGGGCGTCGACAGCTTGAGCAAGGACTGACCCAAGGCTTCTTGCGAGCCCTGCACGTCGGCCTTGATGATGAGCGGCAGCGTTTGCACTTCGCCCTGGCCCATGTTCTCGAACATGTTTTCGAGCTTGGCAGCTTGCTGCTTGGACAGCTTGACGTCGCGGTAACGACCTTGGCGGAAAGTGGCGATTTCACGGGCACGACGCTCGTCGGACAACACCATGAATTCGGTGCCTGCCAAAGGCACTTCGGTCAGACCCTGGATTTCAACGGGGATGGACGGACCAGCCTCGGCGATGGTCTTGCCGTTCTCGTCCAACATGGCACGAACCCGGCCGTAGCTGGCACCTGCCAGAACCACGTCACCACGTTTAAGCGTACCGGTTTGAATCAGCACGGTTGCGACAGGACCGCGGCCCTTGTCCAGGCGCGCTTCGATGACCAGACCCTTGGCCATGGCTTCGGTCGGCGCCTTGAGTTCCAGCACTTCGGCCTGGAGCAGCACTTGTTCGAGCAAGGCATCAATGCCCTGACCGGTCTTGGCCGACACCAGCACGAAGGGTGAATCACCACCGTACTCTTCAGGCACGACTTGCTCACCCACCAGCTCTTGCTTGACGCGTTCGAGGTTGGAATCGGGCTTGTCGATCTTGTTGATCGCGACCACGATCGGCACCCCAGCCGCTTTGGCGTGGTGGATGGCTTCCTTGGTCTGCGGCATCACGCCGTCGTCCGCCGCCACCACCAGGATGACGATGTCAGTGGCCTTGGCGCCACGGGCACGCATGGCCGTGAAGGCCTCGTGACCGGGGGTGTCCAGGAAGGTGATCATGCCGCGAGGCGTGTCAACGTGGTACGCGCCAATGTGCTGCGTGATGCCACCAGCTTCACCGGCCGCCACGCGGCTGGTGCGGATGTAATCCAGCAGCGAGGTCTTGCCATGGTCGACGTGACCCATGACGGTGACCACGGGTGCGCGGGGCATCAACTCGCCGGTTTGAGCGGCGTGTTCTTCTTCGAGGAAAGCGTCCGGATCGTCCAATTTGGCAGCGACCGCGGTGTGGCCCAGTTCCTCAACGAGGATCATGGCGGTTTCCTGATCAAGCTGCTGATTGATGGTGACCATCTGACCCAGCTTCATCAAATGCTTGATGACCTCGGAAGCCTTGACCGACATCTTGTGAGCCAGATCGGCCACGCTGATGGTTTCAGGCACATGCACTTCAATGACTTGCGGCTCGCTCGGGGCGACGAAGTTGGACTGGTGGTCGCTGTTGCGGTTGTCACCACGGCGACCGCCACGGCCACCCGGCGCGCGCCAACCGTTGGCACCACCAGGACGGCCTGCAGGGCCTTTGTTACCAGCCGCGGCACGCTTCTTGGCGTCATCCGCCCAGCTCGACGAGAGCTTTTCGGACTTGACTGATTTCTTGTCGCCAGGCTTGGCAACACCTGGCGCTGCGGGCGCACCAGGAGCGCCCTTGGGCTTGTGAATGGTGCCCTTGATGCCTTCTTTGTTCGCGTCAGCCACTTTGGGTGGCTCGACAGGCTTGGCGGCCGTCATCACCTTGCGGGGCGCCGACATCATGGCGCGAATCGCGGCGGCTTCGTCTTCGGCAGCCTTGCGGCGGCCAGCCAGATCGGCAATGCGTTGCTTTTCTTCGGCCTCGATCGTCGCGGCCTTGACCACGCGCACACCAGAAGGCTTGATCGGGGCGACAGGCACCACGGGGGCTGCCGCTGCAGCCACAACAGGTGCAACAGCACTGGTCGTCACCACAGGAGCAGTACTCACCTCATCGGAAGAACCTTCAGCACCATCGCCACCCTCAGCCAGCGCCACCGCGGGGGCAGCAACCGCTTCGACCACTACCGCAGCGGTCTTGCGGGTGTTGCGGTTCTTGGATGACGCGGTCAGCGCAGCGGACTCGGCACGTGCTGCAGCCTCTTGCGCAGCACGGCGGGCCACAGCTTCTTGCTGTGTCGTCAGTTGGGCGGTGTCCTGCACAGCGCGTGCAGCCTCTTCAGCCGCTTTGGCTTGCGCAGCCTCAGCAACTTCACGCTGGATGCGCTCTTGCTCTTCACGCTGGCGACGCTGTTCGTTCAGAGCTTCTTCCTGCGCACGCAGGGCTTCGACTTCGTGACGAGCTTCTTCTTCGCGACGCTGCAGATCGGCTTCGTCGATTTCGGGGGCGGACTCTTCGCCACCACCCACGTCATCGCGCTTGACGAAGGTGCGCTTCTTGCGCACTTCGACCTGGATGGTGCGGGCCTTGCCCGACGCATCGGCTTGCTTGATCTCGGTGGTCGATTTGCGTGTCAGCGTGATCTTCTTGCGATCAGCCGCGGCCGAACCGTGGACCTGACGAAGATGGCCCAGCAGGCGCTCTTTGTCGGCCTCCGTGAGCACGTCTTCGTGCGAAGCTTTCGGCACGCCCGCTGAATGCAGCTGCTCCAGCAGTGTCGCTGCCGGGCGATTGAGCTCCGCGGCGAGTTGTGCGACGGTGGTCACGGCCATTATGTTAATCCTTGCGATGTACTTGCTAAATGAGAGGTCGAGGGCGGCGGACGATCACACAAACCAGTGTTCACGAGCCTTCATGATCAGGCTGCGGGCTTGTTCATCGCCCACTTCCGTGATCTCGGTCAACTCGTCGACGGCCAGGTCAGCCAGGTCGTCACGGGTGTGAATCCCGGCTTCCGCCAATTTGGCGATCAACTCAGGGGTCAGGCCATCCAGACCCTTGAGATTTTGCGACAAAGTCTCGACTTCTTCTTCCTTGGCGATTTCCATGGTCAGCAGTGAGTCTTTTGCTCGGGTGCGCAACTCATTGACCGTGTCTTCGTCAAACGATTCGATTTCCAACATTTCCTGCAGCGGCACGTAAGCCACTTCTTCAAGGCTGGTGAAGCCTTCGGCGATCAGGATCTCGGCCACTTCCTCGTCCACGTCGAGCTTGTCGACGAAGAGCTTGCGGATGACGTCGGTTTCAACGGCTTGCTTTTGCGCCGATTCTTCCTTCGTCATGATGTTGATGCGCCAGCCCGTCAATTCTGACGCCAGGCGCACGTTTTGACCACCACGGCCGATGGCGATGGCAAGGTTTTCCTCGTCCACGGCCACGTCCATGGCGTGCTTTTCTTCGTCCACAAAGATAGATTGCACGTTGGCCGGGGCCAGCGCACCAATCACAAATTGGGCCGGATCTTCAGACCACAAGACGATGTCGACACGTTCGCCCGCCAATTCGTTGGTCACGGCGGTAACGCGTGAACCGCGCACGCCGACGCAGGTACCGATGGGATCAACGCGCTTGTCATGCGACAGCACGGCGATCTTCGCACGCGAACCCGCGTCACGGGCGCAGCTCTTGATCTCAAGCAGACCCTGTTCGATCTCGGGCACTTCCTGGCGGAACAGCTCCATCATGAACTCGGGGGCGCTGCGCGACAGCATGATCTGAGGACCACGCACGGCGGAATCGACACCCAGGATGTAGGCCCGGACACGGTCGGCGGTGCGGAGATTTTCCTTGGGGATCATCTCGCTGCGCTTGAGGCGGCCTTCGACGCGGCCGGACTCGACGATCACGTCGCCTTTGTCCATGCGCTTGACGGTGCCGACGAAGATCTTGTCGCCACGCGACAGGAAGTCGTTCAGCAGTTGCTCACGCTCGGCATCGCGGATCTTTTGCAGAATGACCTGCTTGGCAGCTTGCGCACCAATGCGGCCAATCGGCATGGATTCGATCGATTCTTCGATGTAATCATCGACTTCGATGTCCTCGATCTGCTCCTGGGCTTCAAAAAGCAGAATTTCAGCCTCGGGCAGCTGCAGGCCAGCCTCGTTGGGCACGACGTGCCAACGACGGAAGGTCTCGTAGTTGCCATCTTCGCGGTCGACGGCGACACGGATGTCCACCTCGCCACCGCTGTACAACTTCTTGGTGGCCGAGGCCAGTGCCGATTCAACAGCTCCAAACACGATGTCGCGTTCCACGCTTTTTTCGCGCGAAATAGCATCGACCAACATCAACAATTCGCGGTTCATTTTTTCTGACCTCCGAGATCTTGCGCCTCATCCACGGCTACTTCACCAGCCTCCGGGGTTGCCACCCGACGGCCTCGCCCTTTGAAGTCAACCACGGGCACGAGTCGTGCGTCGCGGACTTCATCGAGCGTGAAACCCAATGCTTGCTCTACTGCGTTCTTGCCTTCGCCCACACTGAAGACCAATTGCCAGGCCCCACCCTCGGGAGCGGCTTCGCCTTCAGGCAACTCGACTGCCTCAAGAACCCCACGATAGTTCTTGCGTCCCTGGAAGGGGACTTTCAGAGATATCTCGATTTCGACGCCAGCGAAACGTTCGAAATGCGCGGGTGTCCTCAATGGTCGGTCAAGCCCTGGAGACGAAACCTCCAGGCGGCTGTAATCAACATTGACCACTTCCAGCGCATATTGAAGCTGGCGGTTGACCTTTTCACAGTCTTCCACCGTGACGTATTCGCCCGGCAAGTCGTACACACCATCAGGCAGGCGATCGATGTACACGCACAGCAATCCCTGCGGGGTGCGCTCGCAATCCACCAACTCGTAACCCAAACCAGTCACGGTGTTTTCAACAGCTTTGACCAAACTCATCAACTCTCAATACGCAATCTGGGACCGACATAAAACTCTGTTTTTAGGCAGAATCAAAGCCGATCAAAAAATGACAAGCGAAAAAAATGGGCTGGAGTCATCCGCCCACCTGACGTAATCAGCGAAGCCGATATTCTAGCCTCACGCAGCGCCATCAGCAAGGGTTGTGCCCGAAATTACCGCCCCGCCCTTGTGGCATGCCAGAATCCCCGCTGGTTTAGCACTAACACTGGAGACTCCATGGGCTTTCTCGCCGGCAAACGTCTGCTGATCACCGGACTGTTGTCCAACCGCTCCATCGCCTATGGCATTGCCAAGGCCTGCCACCGCGAAGGTGCGGAGCTGGCTTTCAGCTATGTGGGCGAACGCTTCAAGGAGCGCACCACCGAGTTCGCCAAGGAGTTCAACTCCAGCCTGATTTTTGACTGCGACGTGGCCAGTGACGAGCAGATCATGGCGATGTTCGCGGATCTGGCCAAAACCTGGCCCACCTTCGACGGATTCGTGCATTCCATCGGCTTTGCACCGAAAGAAGCCATTGCGGGTGACTTCCTTGAAGGCCTGTCACGCGAGTCATTCCGCATCGCGCACGACATCTCCAGCTACAGCTTCCCAGCCATGGCCAAGGCCGCCCTGCCCTACCTGAACAGCACCGCCGCACTGCTGACACTCACGTATTTGGGGTCAGAACGAATTGTGCCCAATTACAACACCATGGGCCTGGCCAAGGCATCGCTGGAAGCCAGCGTGCGCTACACCGCTGCCAGCCTGAGCCCCAAGGGCATCCGCGTGAACGGTATTTCCGCCGGACCGATCAAAACCCTGGCGGCATCAGGGATCAAAGGCTTTCGCCAAATCCTGGACGTGGTTGAGCAAAGCGCGCCTTCGCGCCGCAATGTGACGATCGACGACGTGGGCAATGTGGCCGCCTTCATGATGTCCGACCTGGCGGCAGGCGTGACGGCCGAGATCACGTACGTGGATGGCGGCTTCAGCCACGCCATGAGCGGCATGAACAACGGCGCGGAGTGACGCCAACCCCGTAAAATGCGCGGTTCTGGCCAATTGCCCTGGCCCACGGACTTCGACCATGCTGAGACTCACTGAACTGCGACTGCCCCTGAACCATGCCGAGGACGCTTTGCGTCCGGCTGTGGTGGCCAGGTTGGGCATCGGCGATGCCGATCTGACCTCGTTCACAGTGTTCAAACGCAGCTACGACGCGCGCAAGAAATCGGCCGTGGTGCTGATTTACACGGTGGATTGCGTGCTGGTCGATGAGTCGGCCGTGCTGGCGCAATTCAGTGGCGATCAGCATGTGCGGCCCACGCCCGACACCAGCTATCACTTCGTGGGGCATGCGGCTGCGGATTTCTTTGCTCCGCAAAGGTCCCGCCCATTGGTGATTGGCTTCGGCCCTTGCGGCATCTTCGCCGCTCTGATCCTGGCCCAGATGGGACTTCGCCCGATCGTGCTGGAACGTGGCAAGGAGGTGCGCGAACGCACCAAGGACACCTGGGGCCTGTGGCGGCAAGGCGTGCTGCATCCCGAGTCGAATGTGCAGTTCGGCGAAGGCGGTGCGGGCACCTTCTCGGATGGCAAGTTGTGGAGCCAGATCAGCGATCCGCGCCATCTGACGCGCAAGGTGCTGACCGAGTTCGTGAAAGCGGGTGCGCCTGAAGAAATCCTGTTTGTCAGCAAGCCGCACGTCGGCACCTTCCGACTGGTGGGCATGGTCGAGAAGATGCGAGCCGACATCGAGGCACTGGGTGGGGAAATTCGTTTTCAGCAGCGCATGACCGATGTGCTGATCGAGGACGGGCACATTCGGGGCGTGACCCTGGCGTCGGGCGAAGCGCTCCGTTCAGACCATGTTGTGCTGGCGCTGGGGCACAGTGCCCGGGACACCTTCACGATGCTGCACGAACGCGGCGTCTACATGGAGGCCAAGCCGTTTTCAATCGGCTACCGCATTGAGCACCCGCAAGGACTGATCGACCGCGCCCGCTTTGGGCCGAACGCCGGCAACCAGATCCTGGGGGCGGCCGACTACAAGTTGGTGCACCACGCCAGCAATGGCCGCGCGGTCTACAGCTTTTGCATGTGCCCCGGGGGCACGGTGGTGGCGGCCACGTCCGAGCCGGGCCGCGTGGTGACCAATGGCATGAGCCAGTATTCGCGCAATGAACGCAATGCGAATGCGGGCATCGTGGTGGGTATTTCGCCACAGGACTATCGGCAAGATGGTTTGACCGAAGGGCCCGTGAGTCCGCTGGATGGCATGGCATTTCAACGTTTCTGGGAATCGCGCGCTTACGAACTCGGCGGCGGCACTTATGCGGCGCCAGGCCAACTGGTGGGCGATTTCATCAAGGGCCGGCCCAGCAAGGCCTTGGGCAGCGTGCAGCCGTCGTACAAGCCCGGTGTGTACCTGACCGACTTGGCGCAGCCGGGCAATGGCAGCTTGCCGGACTACGCGCTGGCCGCCATCCGTGAGGCGCTGCCCGCCTTTGACAAGCAGATCAAGGGGTTTTCGATGCCGGACGCGGTGCTGACAGGCGTTGAGACACGCACCTCGTCGCCATTGCGGATCACACGCGGCAAGGATTTCCAGAGCCTGAACATCAAGGGCTTGTACCCGGCCGGTGAAGGCGCCGGGTACGCGGGCGGCATCATGTCGGCCGGGGTGGATGGGATCGAAGTGGCCGAGGCGTTGGGCCGGGAGATGCTGGGCGTCTGCATCAAGGCTTGATCACTGCTGCCCGCGCCGGAACCGCCGCCAGCAAGGCGCGCGTGTAGTCATGGCGAGGAGATTGCAGCACCTGCAGCGCTGGGCCAGACTCGACGATGTCACCGTCTTTCATGACGATGATGTCGTGCGCCATGGCCGCCACCACCTCGACATCGTGGGTGATGAGCAGGTAGCTCAAACCGCGTTCGCGCTGAAGGCGCTGCAACAGTGACAGGATCTGCTTCTGGATGGTGACGTCGAGCGCGCTGGTGGGTTCGTCCAGCACCAGGGCCTGGGGATCGACCACCAAGGCACGGGCCAGCGCCAGGCGCTGACGCTGACCGCCGGAGAACTCATGGGGGTAACGATCGAGTAACTGGGGGAACTGATCCTCGGTCAAGCCGACATCGGCCAGCGTGGCCAGGGCCTGAGTTCGGCGCTGTGCCTGGCTCAAATCAGGGTGGTGGATGGTGAGGCCTTCGGTGACGAGGTCTTCCACGGTCATGCGGGGCGACAGTGAGGAAAAGGGATCCTGGAACACCACCTGGATGGTGCGCCTGAGCGGCTTGTCAGCCCGAGCATTGAGCTTCCAGCTTTGGCCGCCGACCTGCAAGTGGCCTTGAAAGGGCTGCAGGCCCAGCGCGGCCAGGGCCAAGGTGGATTTGCCAGAGCCCGACTCGCCGATCACACCCAAGGTTTGCCCAGGTGCGAGTTGCAGGTCGGCCGATTTAACGGCGACGTACTCGCCATGGCTGAACCAGCCTTTGAAGCCAGGCTTGGGGACCGGGTAACCCACGCGAAGGTGTTTGGCCTGAAGCACAGGTTGTTGCTGCGCAGCGTTGGTCGAAGCTTCGACCACATCACGGTGCGGCCGGCTGTCAAGCAGCTTGCGGGTGTAGGGATGTTGTGGGTTGCCAAACACTTCGTCGACGGTGCCCTGCTCCACCAGCAAGCCTTTTTCCATGACGGCCACGCGGTCGGCAAAGTTGCGGACCAGGTTGAGGTCGTGCGTGATCATCAGCACGGCCATCTGGTGGCTGCGCTGCAGGTCGTCCAGCAAGCCCAGGATCTGTTGACGCAAGGTGACGTCCAAGGCGGTGGTGGGCTCGTCGGCCAACAGCAGCTTGGGCTGGCAGGCCAGGGCCATGGCGATCATGGCGCGCTGGCGTTGCCCGCCGGACAGCTGATGCGGGTACGCGCCTGCGCGGCGCTGGGGCTCGGGGATGCCCGTGCTGGCCAGCAGGGCGACCGCGCGCTGCCAGGCTTCTCGCCGAGACAGCCCTTCGTGCAGCTCGATCACCTCGGCGATCTGTTCGCCAATGGTGAACAGCGGGTTGAGCGCGGTCATGGGCTCCTGGAAGATCACGGCGACGTCGCGGCCACGCACGCCCCGCAGCTCATGCTCGGTCAGGCCGAGTAGTTCGCGGGGGCCGTCGGGGGCCACGTTCAGCACGGCCGAACCTTCGATGTGGGCTTGGGGTACCAGTTTGAGCAGGCTGAGCGCGGTGATGGTTTTGCCCGAGCCCGATTCACCCACCAGCGCCAGCTTTTCGCCGGGCAACAGATCAAAGCTGACACCCTGCACCACGGTCTTGCTGCCAAAGCGGATGCGCAGATCGCGCACCGATAGAAGTGGTTTGACGACGCTCATGACGCCAGCTCCTTGCGCGGATCGAGCGCATCACGCAAGGCATCGCCCATGAAGGTGAGCAGCAGCAGGGTGACCACCAGCACCAGGAAGGTTGACAGAGAGATCCACCAGGCGTCCAGGTTGTTCTTGCCCTGGGCGAGCAACTCGCCCAGGCTGGGGGTGTCTGGCGGCACGCCCAGGCCCAGGAAATCCAAAGATGTCAGCGCGAGGATGGCCGCACTCATGCGGAAGGGCAAAAAAGTGACCACCGGGGTCATGCTGTTGGGCAACACATGGCGCCAGATGATTTGCCAATTGCTCAGCCCCAAAGCGCGCGCCGAACGCACATAGTCCAACTGGCGGTTGCGCAGGAATTCGGCCCGAACGTAGTCAGACAGGCCCATCCAGCCAAACAGGCTGAGCAGTACCAGCAGCAGCCCCAGGCTGGGGTTGAACATGGCGGCGAAGATGATGAGCAAATACAGCTCGGGCATGGACCCCCAGATCTCGATGAAACGCTGGAAGACCAAGTCGGTTTTGCCACCGTAGAAGCCTTGAACCGCACCAGTGGCCACGCCCAACACCACACCGATGACCGTGAGCGCCAACGCAAAGCCGATGGACACCCGAAAGCCGTAGAGCAGCCGGGCCACGATGTCGCGGCCCCGGTCATCGGTGCCCAGCCAGTTGTCGCTGGAAGGCTCAGATGGGTTGGGCGATTTGGCGAAGTAGTTGATGGTTTTGTGGTGATAGCGGTTAAGCGGGTAGATGGCGAAATTGTCTGGCGACTTCTTGAACTGCGCAACGATGAAGGGGTCGAGGAAATCGGTGGGGGTGTCGAAGTCGCCACCGAATGCCGTCTCAGGGACGTTGTGGACGATGGGCACGTACCAATGTCCGTTGTAGCGGGCCACCAGGGGCTTGTCGTTGGACAGCAGGTCGGCGAACAGGCACAAGACCAGCAAAGCCGCGAAGACCAGGAAGCTCCAGTAGCCCAGCCGGTGCTGCTTGAAGCGCAGCCAGGCCCGCCGTGATGGCGACAAGGACACCGGGGAGGCCAAGGTGGTTGCGGTGATCGCCATCAGTCGAACTTAACGCGGGGATCAACCCACACATAGCAAAGGTCGCTGATGAGCTTGGTGACCAGGCCGATCAGCGTGAACAGGTACAAGGTGCCCAAGACCACCGGGTAGTCGCGGCGGATCACCGATTCATAGCCCAGCAAACCCAAGCCATCGAGCGAGAACAAGGTTTCGATCAAAAGCGAGCCTGCGAAGAAAGCACCAATGAATGCCGCCGGGAAGCCCGTGATGATGGGGATGAGCGCATTGCGGAACACGTGCTTCCACAAGACCTGGCGCTCGCTCAAGCCCTTGGCGCGGGCGGTGAGGACGTACTGTTTGCGGATCTCTTCAAGGAAGGCGTTCTTGGTGAGCATGGTGATGACGGCGAAGCTGCCCAACACGCTGGCGGTGACCGGCAAGGCGATGTGCCAGAGGTAATCCACCACCTTGCCTGCCAAGCTGAGGTCTTCCCAGCCGGAGGACGTCAAGCCGCGCAGGGGGAACCAGGCCAGGAAGCTGCCACCGCCAAACAGCACGAGCAGCGCCACGCCTAGCACGAAGCCCGGGATGGCATAGCCGATCAGCACGATCAGGCTGGTGACCATGTCGAAGCGGCTGCCCGCCCGCACGGCTTTGGCGATGCCCAAGGGCACGGAGATGAGGTAACTGAGCACGAAGGTCCACAAGCCCAGGGTGATGGAGACCGGCAGTTTTTCTTTCACCAGCGCCCACACGTCCTTGTGGTGGAAGAAGCTCTTGCCCAGGTCAAAGCGGGCGAACGATGCGAGCATGGTCACGTAGCGTTCGTGAAGCGGTTTGTCAAAGCCATACAGCTTTTTGATCTCTTCGATCTGGGCCGGATCCACGCCCTGGCGGCCCCGGTAGCCAGCGCCTTGCGACATGGCGCTCTCGCCGCCTTCACCGCGGTTCTTGAGCTGGG
>NZ_JACMNS010000162.1 GCF_014378415.1 Aquabacterium sp. | reverse complement strand
TGCCCACGCCGCCATTGACGACCTGAACGTGGTCGAGGCCCGGGAAGCCCTGCGGGTGCGGGACGCCGGAAGGCTGGCGGTGGCCCGCGACGCGCTGATCGCGGCGCGTCACCCCCTGGCGCCCTGGGCCGATTTCTGGTCCGTGCAGAACCGCCTGGTGCAGGCCTCGGTGTCCGAGGTGGACGATTTCCTGGCGCGCTGGCCCCAGGCCTACGTGGCCGACCGCTTGCGCAACGACTGGTTGCTGGTTCTGGGCCAGCGGCGCGACTGGGCGACGTTTCTGCGCACCCAGCCCAGTTTCCGCATGAACGATGACAAAGAAGTGGTGTGCTACGGCGTGCTGGCCCGCCAGCAGACCAATTCGGTGCCGGAAGGCCCGGGTGACCTGCGCGAGCAGGCTCGGCAAGCCTGGTGGGCCCAAAAGGATCCGGACACCGCTTGCATCACGATGGCCCAGACGCTGGTTCCGGCGGGTGTGCTCACCACTGCGGATGTCTGGCGCAAGCTCCGCTTGTCCCTGGAGACCGACAAGCCCAAGGTGACCCAGCAGACCGCCCAACTGCTGGGCGACACCGTGGCCCAGGCTGTAGGCCGTTTGTTGGGCCAGCCCAAGGATCATTTGTTTCCCCGGCCAGCATCTGGTGGGGCCAAGGGTGGCACCAGCGCCCAGCGCGAGGCAGGGGCTCACCTGGAGTCCGGCACCAAGGGCAAGGCCCGTCGCCCAGCGGGCCGGAACAAGATCGTGCGGCCCAGTGATTTGCCGCAGGTGGCACCGGCCGTGGCCGGTTTGCCCAAAGAGATCCAGGGCCCTTTGAACCTCTTGGCCCTGGTCCGTTGGGCCGCGATGGACGCGCCGGCCGTGGCGGCGGCCCTGGACGACCCCGAAGCCCGTGAACGCTGGCACCTGACGGCCGAAGAGGCGGCCTGGGCCTGGGCCCAGGTGGGGCGGCAAAGTGCCTGGCGCCTGCAGCCCGAGGCGCCCGCGCTGTATGAACGTGCCATGACGGTAGGCGGTGGTTTGTCTCCCGCCGATGTGGCCCGCACCTGGTCGAACGACACCCTGGCCTGGATGGCCCGCACGGCGCTGCGGGCGGCCACGGCGGGCCAGCCGCAACACTGGTCCCTGGTGGAGCGAGCGGTGGATGCCATGCCGATCGATCAACAGCAGGATCCCGCCTGGGTGTACTGGAAGGCGCGCGCCTTGATGGCCCGGCCGGCCAACCCGGCGGTGCCCGTGCCCGGTGCGGCCCAGGCGGCCGATGCCCGCCAGCAAGGGCGTGAGCTGATGGCCCGCATCAGTGGCACTGTGGGTTTTTACGGCCTGCTGGCCGCCGAAGACCTGAATGGCGCTCCGGCCAAGGCGCCCTCCCGGCCCGCGGCCGTGAACGAGGCCGAAAAGGCCGACGCGAAGGCCATCCCGGGCATTGACCGGGCCTTGCGCCTGTTCGCCCTGGGTTGGCGCTCTGAGGCAACGCGCGAGTGGAACTACACCTTGTCTTACAGCAAAACGGGGGGGCTGACCGACCGAGAGTTGCTGGCCGTCGCCGACGCGGCCTGCGAGCTGGAGATCTGGGACCGCTGCATCAACACCAGTGAGCGCACACGCCTGGAGGTGGACCTGTTCCAGCGCTTTCCCACGCCCTTTCGGCGTGACGTGCTGGCCGCCGCCCAGAACGTCGGCCTGGACCCGGCCTACATGTATGGCCTGATCCGCCAGGAGTCGCGCTTCATCGTGGCGGCCCGCTCCCACGTGGGGGCGGCCGGCTTGATGCAGGTCATGCCCGCCACGGCCGCCTGGACGGCTCGCAAGCTGGGCATCGACTACACGCCTGACCTGATCACCGAGCGGCTGACCAACCTCAAGCTCGGCGCCGGCTACCTCAAGCTGATCCAGGATGATCTGGATGGGTCGCAGGCCATGGCGGCGGCGGCCTACAACGCCGGGCCGGGGCGGCCGCGCCGCTGGCGTGAAGGGCCCCGCCTTGAAACCGCGGCCTGGGCCGAGAACATCCCCTTCAACGAAACGCGCGACTACGTGAAAAAAGTGCTGGCCAATGCCGTGTTGTACGGTCATGTCTTGCAAGGACGTCCGTTGTCGATTAAAACCAGGTTGGGTGGCACCATTGGACCTCGTCCAAGGAATGAGCCCCCGCCACAGCAAGATTTGCCTTGAGGCCACAGATGAAACGATGGTTGGTGTTGGGAGGCTCTGGTTTTGTGGGCCGTGCCTTGTGTGAACAACTGGTGGATGAGCATGGCGCGGGCGGTGTGCGCATCACCGTGCCTACCCGGCGGCGCGCCCACGCGCAGCACCTGCTGACCCTGCCCACCGTTGAGGTGGTCGAGGCCTCGGTGCATGACGAGAACGCCTTGACGCGGCTATTGGCGGGCTGCGACGGCGTGGTCAACCTGATCGCCATCCTGCATGGCAGCAAGGACGAGTTCGAGCATGCCCATGTGGGGCTGCCTCAGCGCCTGGCCGCGGCCTGTGTTCGGGCCGGTGTGCGGCGCGTGGTGCATGTCAGCGCCCTGGGGGTGCCCGACGACCCGGCCGCGGCGCCGTCCAACTATTTGCGCACCAAGGCGGCGGGCGAGTTGGCCTTGCGCGCGGCGGGCCTGGACCTGACCGTGCTGCGCCCCAGCGTGATCTTCGGGGAGCATGATCAATTCTTGAACCTGTTTGCCAGCTTGCAAGCCGTTTTTCCGGTCATGCCGCTGGCGGGGAGCGGTGCCCGTTTCCAGCCGGTGTGGGTGGGCGATGTGGCCCGCGCCTTGACGCGTTGCCTGGACGACCCTGCCACCGTGGGGCAGACCTATGAATGCACCGGGCCGCAGGTCTACACCTTGAAAGAGCTGGTGGCGCTGGCGGGTTGGTTCAGCGGCCATGCCCGGCCCATTGTGCCCATACCGCTGTGGGCGGGGCGCTTGCAGGCCCTGGCGATGTCGATCCTGCCAGGCGAGCCTTTGATGTCTCAGGACAACCTGGATTCGATGAAGGTGCCCAATGTGGCCACCGGGCGGTGGCCTGGGCTGCAGGCGCTGGGCGTGACGCCCACGCCCTTGAGCAGCATCGCCCCCGATTACCTGTGTGGCAAGCACGCAGGGGGCGAACAGCGCAACGACTGGCGCTCGCGCGCTGGCCGTTGAGCCTGGTGCGGCCGCCCCCGGCGCTGCCGGGTCAGGCCACCAGCAACATGGCCGTGTCGAACGCGCTGCTCATGGGCGGCAGGTTCATGGTCATGGGCTGAGGCGCGTTCTTGGAGACCTTGGTCGGCTTGACGACCACGGGGGGCGCATCGTTCTGAGCGACTTCAGCGCGGTCCCAGTTGCCGACAGACTCTTTGCCCGAGACGGCGATGGAATAGAACACGCGGAAGGCGATCTTGCGCTCGCTCCAGAAGTCGGCGGCATCGCGGAAGGAGTCGAGCAGCAATTCGCGGGTTTCGCGGTCGAACTTGACGCCATCGGGGATGAGTTCGAGCACCACCACGAAGCCTGGCTGCGGCCCCGACTTGTGAACCAGGTCGGTCATGCAGTCATAGAGCGCGTCCATGTTCTTACCGAAGTGGTCGGGGAACAGGAAATCCTTGGCGATGATGTCCAGCACATCTTGCTTGGACTGGGCTTCGCTCAGGTTGGTGTACAGAAAGTGCTGCCCGGCATCCAGGGCCGCATGTTGCAAGTCTTCCGGGCGAAAGGCGCGGATGGATTGCACGATGTTGGGTCGAACGGATTGCAACAACATGATCGCTTGGGGCCGAGAGTGCATTGAGATGCTCACTGCCCTCGTGGGCCAAATTTGGAGGTCAAAGAAAAAGGACAAAAGAGCGAAGCAGCTGGAGCGGGTGAGGCTCAGTGCCGGGGATCAATGGGTTTGAAGCTGCTGTAATGATCCTCGGTGTAAAAACAAGTTTCAGGGATTTGCACTACTTCACCTCCGCAAACAATGCGACGGGCTCCTCGGGTACGCGATCCTGGTGTGGGCACCGTGTACTCGTGATAGAACCCACGCGGTTGTCGAGGCAAGGCACGCTCCCTATTGCCAAAGACGATGCCGTCCTTGTCGTATCTGAAAGGGCCACCCGCCAAAATGCGCCGGTGGACGTCCTGAGCCTGAGTCGGCAATTGCGACAAGCCAATCGCCGAACCCGCGGGCCTGGACCGAGCCCAGGCTGAAGGCACGCCAACATCCAGCAGTGCCGCACCGGTCAAGAGGCTGGCCGACATCAGCAATGACGTCGCAGCGGCAATCCATGACTCGGGCAATAACTTCTTCACGCCAGCTCAGGTCTCTAAAAGCAGTGATGCTACTGAAAACGGGCCAAAAGCTCAAGGCCCCAGCCCCGGAAAACCGGTGGACAGGGGCCTTTGCGTGAGGGGTTGACAGTTCGTGGTATACGACGTTTTTTTGACAAACGCCCGTTTGCGCACCTACCTCACGGCGTTGGCTTCGGCGACCGTCATGGCCGTCATGTTGACGATTCGGCGCACCGTGGCCGAGGGCGTCAGGATGGTCACCGGCTTGGCCGCGCCCAGCAAAACCGGCCCCAGGGCGATGCCGTTGCCGGCCGCTTCCTTGAGCAGGTTGTAGGCGATGTTGGCTGCGTCGATGTTCGGGCAGACCAGCAGGTTGGCCTCGCCAGTCAGGGTGCTGCGGGGCATCAACTCGGCGCGGTAGGCGGCGTTCAGGGCCGCGTCGCCGTGCATCTCGCCGTCGATCTCCAGCCAGGGCGCGCGCTCCTGGATCAGGCCCAGCGCCTCGCGCATCTTCAGCGCCGAAGGGTGGTTGCTGGAGCCAAAATTGGAGTGCGACAGCAGCGCGGCCTTGGGGCGCTGGCCCATCCGCATCATTTCTTCGGCCGCCATGATGGTGATTTCGGCCAATTGCTCGGCCGTGGGGTCGTAGTTGACGTGGGTGTCCAGAATGTTGACCTGGCGGCCGGGCAGCAGCAGCCCGGTCATGGCCGCGTAGGTCTTGACGCCGGGGCGCTTGCCGATGACCTGGTCGATGTAGTGCAGGTGCAGGGGCGTGTTGCCCCAGGTGCCGCAGATCAGGCCGTCGACCTCGCCCTTGTAGAGCAGCATGGCGCCGATCAGGGTCAGGCGGCGGCGCATCTCGATCTTGGCCATCTGCTCGGTCACGCCTTTGCGCTCGGTCAGGCGGTGGTACGTTTGCCAGTAGTCGCGGTGGCGGTGGTCGTGCTCCACGCTGACCACCTGGTAGTCGGTGCCGACTTTCAGCCGCAGGCCGAAGCGCTCGATGCGCTGCTCGATGACGGCTGGGCGGCCGATCAGTGTGGGGCAGGCCAGGCCTTCGTCGACCACGATCTGGGCGGCGCGCAGCACGCGTTCGTTTTCACCCTCGGCAAAGGCGATGCGCTTGTTGTTGGCGCGCTTGGCCACGCTGAAGATGGGCTTCATGGTCTGGCCCGAGGCGTAGACGAAGCTTTGCAGCTTTTCGCCATACGCGACGAAATCCTTGACCGGGCGAGAGGCCACGCCGGAAGCGGCCGCCGCCAGCGCCACGGCTGGAGCGATCTTGATCATCAGGCGCGGATCGAAGGGCTTGGGGATCAGGTACTCGGGGCCAAAGCTCAGCGTGGCGCCGACATACGCGGCCGCCACCACGTCGCTTTGCTCGGCCTGGGCCAGCTCGGCGATGGCGTGGACGGCGGCGATCTCCATCTCATCGGTGATGGTGGTGGCGCCCGAATCCAGCGCGCCCCGGAAGATGTAGGGGAAGCACAGGACGTTGTTGACCTGGTTGGGGTAGTCAGACCGCCCGGTGGCCATGATGGCGTCGTCGCGCACGGCCTTGACGTCTTCCGGCAGGATCTCGGGGTTGGGGTTGGCCAGCGCGAAGATGATGGGCTTGGGACCCATGCGCGCGACCATGTCGGCCTTGAGCACGCCCCCGGCGCTCAGGCCCAGGAAGATGTCGGCGCCGTCGATGACCTGGCCCAGGGTGCGCAGCTTTGTTTCTTGCGCAAAAAAGGCCTTGTCGGGGTCCATCAGCTCAACACGGCCTTCGTAGACCAGGCCGGCCAGGTCGGTGACCCAGATGTTTTCACGCGGCAGGCCCAACTTGACCAGCAGGCCCAGGCAGGCCAGTGCGGCCGCGCCAGCCCCCGACACTACCAGTTTGACCTGCTTGATGTCCTTGCCGACCACCTTCAGGCCATTGAGCAGGGCGGCGCCCACGACGATGGCGGTGCCGTGCTGGTCGTCGTGGAAGACGGGGATCTTCATGCGCTCGCGCAGCTTGCGCTCGACGTAGAAGCAATCGGGGGCCTTGATGTCTTCGAGGTTGATGCCGCCAAAGGTGGGCTCGAGCGAGGCGATGATCTGGACGAGCTTTTCGGGGTCGTTCTCGTTGATCTCGATGTCGAACACGTCGATGTCGGCGAACTTCTTGAACAGGACGGCCTTGCCCTCCATGACCGGCTTGGCGGCCAGCGGGCCGATGTTGCCCAGGCCCAGCACGGCGGTGCCATTGGTGATGACGGCCACCAGGTTGCCCCGGCTGGTGTAGCGGAAGGCGTTGGCCGGGTTGTCGACGATTTCCTCGCAGGCGGCGGCCACGCCGGGAGAGTAGGCCAAGGCCAGGTCGCGCTGGTTGGTCAGTTGCTTGGTCGCGGTGATGGCGATCTTGCCGGGGGTGGGGAACTCGTGGTACTCAAGCGCGGCCTTTTTCAGCTCGGCGCGTTTTGCTTCGGGGGTGGTCATGTGCAGGGGTGCCTTTCAAGGGCGCTGGCCATGTTGGCGGCGCCTTACCCCTGCATTGTAGGAAGTTGCGGGCAACCTGCG
>NZ_JACMNS010000161.1 GCF_014378415.1 Aquabacterium sp. | reverse complement strand
GTACGGGCAAGAAAAAAGCACCTGGCCGCGAGGCTAAGTGCTTGATTTTCCTGGTGGGCGGTGCAAGTTTCGAACTTGCGACCCCTGCCGTGTGAAGGCAGTGCTCTACCACTGAGCTAACCGCCCGAAATTGGTCATTTCGGCTTCGCCTGGGTTACTGGCGAAGAGCAAAATTATAGCACGGCTTCCAGCGCCTTCCAAATGGCCTTGCCGCCACTGGCTTTGTCGATGTCGGCCAGCGACTTGTCAAAGGCCTCGGCCTCGGCGGAGCTGGGCTGGATCACCCGCAGCTCGAACTGGCTCAAATCCACCGCCGCTGCGTCCAATGCCGCCTGGCTGCCCTCTTCGTCACCCCCCGCGTCAATCAACAGCGCATCCTGCCCTCGCGTCATGTTGATGTAGACGGTGGCCAGCAACTCGGCGTCCATCAAGGCGCCGTGCAAGGTCCGGTGGGTGTTGTCAACCTCAAGCCGTTTGCACAAGGCATCCAGCGAATTGGACTTGCCCGGGAACATCTCACGCGCCATCACCAGCGTGTCGAGCACGCCGTCGATGTGGTCGGCCATCACGCCCTTGCTCACGCGGCGCAACTCGGCGTTCAGGAAGCCTATGTCGAAACTGGCGTTGTGAATGATGAGCTCGGAGCCGGCCACGTAGTCCAGGAACTCGTCGACCACGGCCGCGAACAAGGGCTTGTCTGCCAAGAACTCGTCGGTCAGCCCGTGGATGCGAACGGCGTCTTCGTGACTGGGGCGCTGCGGATTCAGGTAAAAGTGCAGATGCCGACCCGTGAGGCGGCGGTTGACCATCTCCACACAGCCGATTTCGATGATGCGGTCACCCGACTCCGGGCTCAGGCCGGTGGTTTCGGTGTCAAGAAAGATTTGGCGGGACACGTCAGTGGTTCTCGCGCGCGTGATTAATCGTGTACTTGGGGATGTCGATGACCAAGTCTTTGCCGGCGACGATGGCCTGGCAACTCAGGCGCGAGTTGGGCTCCAGGCCCCAGGCGCGGTCCAGCAAGTCTTCTTCAGTCTCGTCCATCTCGTTCAGGCTGTTGAAGCCCTCGCGCACGATGACATGGCAGGTGGTGCAGGCCGCGCTCATGTCGCAGGCGTGCTCGATGGCGATGTTGTTCTCGAGCAGGGCTTCGCAGACGGAGGTGCCGGGGGCAACAGTGATGCTGGCGCCTTGTGGGCACAAATCGGCGTGGGGCAGGATCTTGATGATGGACATGGCGTGGTCGGCGTCAAATCAAACTTGGTCGATAGTGCGGCCGGCCAATGCCTGGCGGATGCCGCGGTTCATGCGTTCGGCTGCGAAGCCTTCGGTGCCCTGGGCCAGGGCCTTGGTGGCAGCTTCAAGCGCGCCCACGTCGCCCCAATCGCAGCGTTGGCCAACCTTGCCCATCAGGGCATCGATTTCGGCGCGTTGATCCAAGCTGAGCAGGTCGCCATCGGCGGCCAAGGCGGTGCGCGTGGCCTCCAGCATGCGCTCGGCGTCGACGCGGGCTTCTCGCAATGAGCGGTCTTTCATGTCGGCCTCGGCCGTGGTGAAGCCTTCGCGCAGCATGTGGGCCACCTGGTCGTCGCTCAAGCCATAGCTGGGCTTGACGACCACCGAGGCTTCGACGCCCGACAGCTGCTCGCGTGCCATGACGCTGAGCAAACCATCGGCATCGACCTGGAAGGTGACGCGGATCCGTGCAGCGCCCGCCACCATGGGCGGGATGCCGCGCAGCTCAAAGCGCGCCAGCGAGCGGCAATGCTCGACCTGCTCGCGCTCGCCTTGCAGCACGTGCACGGCCAAAGCCGTTTGCCCATCCTTAAAGGTGGTGAAGTCTTGCGCCAGCGCGCACGGGATGGGCGTGTTGCGCGGAATGATGCGCTCGACCAGGCCACCCATGGTCTCCAACCCAAGCGACAACGGCAGCACGTCCAGCAAGAGGTGGTCGCCCTTGTCGTTGTTGCCCGCCAGCTGGTTGGCCTGGATGCCGGCGCCCAGTGCCACGACCTCATCGGGGTTCAGGTCGGTCAAGGGCGTTTGGCCAAAGAAGGCGCCCACCGCAACGCGCACGGCCGGCATGCGGGTGGAGCCACCCACCATGACCACGCCATTGACTTCATCGGGCTTGACCTTGGCATCGCGCAGCACGCGTTTGACTGCGACCAAGGTGCGGTCGATCAAAGGCTTGGACAACTCTTGCAGGCGCTCGCGGGTGATGCTGACCGACAGCATGCCGCCCGACAACTTGCAGGACAAATGCGCGTGGCCATCGGTGGACAGCTTCTCCTTGATCGCCCTCGCGGCGACCAGCACGGCGCGCTTGTCCTGCGGCGTGACGGCTTCCATCTGCGCTTCCTGCAAAGCGGCTTCGGCCAGGGCATGGTCGATGTCATCCCCTCCCAAGGCGGAGTCTCCCCCGGTGGCCACGACCTCGAACACGCCCCGGCTGAGCTGCAGCAGCGAGATGTCAAAGGTGCCGCCGCCCAGGTCGTAGATGGCGTAGAGGCCCTCGGAGCGGTTGTCCAGGCCATAGGCGATGGCGGCGGCCGTGGGCTCGTTCAGCAAGCGCAGCACGTTCAGGCCGGCCATCTGCGCCGCATCTTTGGTGGCCTGGCGTTGGGCATCGTCAAAGTAGGCAGGCACGGTGATGACGGCGCCAAACAGGTCATCGTTGAACGTGTCTTCGGCACGCTGGCGCAAGGTGGCCAGGATCTCGGCCGACACCTCGACGGGCGACTTCACACCCGCCACAGTGACCACGCCGACCATGCCGGGCTGGTCTTCAAACTGGTAAGGCAGGCTCTTGGCATCGGCCAGATCGGCCAACTGCCGGCCCATGAATCGCTTGACCGACACGATGGTGTTCTGCGGGTCCTCGGCCTGCTGGGCCAGCGCGTCGAAGCCAATCGCGCGGCGCGTCTTGCCTTGCGCATCGAGCAGGTAGCGCACGGCCGAAGGCAGGATGACGCGGCCTTGCTCATCGGGCAGGCATTCGGCCACGCCACTGCGCACCGAGGCGACCAAAGAGTGCGTGGTGCCCAGGTCAATGCCCACCGCGATGCGGCGCTGGTGAGGGTTGGGCGATTGCCCGGGTTCGGAGATTTGCAGCAAAGCCATGGGGTAGGGTCTCAAGCGAGGGCTCAGAGGCCGTCTTCGTATCGTTCTAGTCGGTGGTTGATCTCATCGCTCAAGCGATCGATGAACATCAGGGCGCGCACTTCAAGTGCGGCTTGCTGGGGGTTGGACTGGGCGTCCAGCAAGTGGGTGATTTTGGCCAGCCGCGCTTGGCGTTGGCCCAAGACCTCGGCCTCCAGCAATTGCACATCGCCTGCCGAGCCAGCGTCTTCCAGGGCTTCGCGCCACTCCATCTGCTGAATCAGGAAGTCCGACGGCATCGCCGTGTTGCGCTCGCTTTGCACCGACACACCGGCCAACTCGCACAGGTAGGCAGCACGCTTGAGCGGGTCTTTCAGGCGCTGGTGGGCCTCATTGACGCGCACCGCCCATTGCATGGCCACGCGTTGCGCGGTACCACCTTCTGCCGCGAAACGATCGGGGTGCACCTTGGCCTGCAAGGCCTTCCAGTGCGCATCAAGCGTGGCGCGGTCCAGCGCGAAGGATCTGGGCAGGCCCAGCAAGGTGAAGTCGTCGGCGTCCAGGTTCATCGCGATGAGCTCAGGTCACAAAGCAAAACCCCACCACGTGGTGGGGTTGGCGGCCAAGGCAAATGGCATGTCAGACGCGGAAGGATTCGCCGCAACCGCAACGGTCCCGCTCTTTCGGGTTGTTGAACTTGAAGCCTTCGTTCAGGCCTTCTCGGGCGAAATCAAGCTCGGTGCCATCGATGTAGGGCAGGCTTTTGGGGTCGACCAAAATCTTCACGCCCTGGTTCTCGAAGACGATGTCTTCGGGCGCCACTTCGTCGGCGAACTCGATCTTGTAGGCGAGGCCCGAGCATCCCGTGGTCTTGACGCCCAGGCGCACACCCACGCCCTTGCCGCGGCGGCCAAGGTAGCGGTTGATGTGGCGGGCGGCCGCGTCGGTCAGCGAGACCGACATGCCTTGCGCACCCGCCTGAACAGCAGAGGCCAGCTCGGGCAAGGGCCCATTACCGGGCCCGCTGGCGCACGAGCCGGAAGAGGCGGTGCTGGCGGTGGCTTGGTCAGGCTGCATGTCGGGCCTTGTAGTCGTTCACGGCCGCCTTGATGGCGTCTTCGGCCAGGATCGAGCAGTGGATCTTGACCGGGGGCAAGGCCAGCTCTTCAGCGATGTGGGTGTTCTTGATGCTGAGGGCTTCGTCGAGTGTCTTGCCGCGCACCCACTCGGTGACCAGCGAGCTGGACGCGATGGCCGAACCGCAACCGTAGGTTTTGAAGCGCGCGTCTTCGATCACGCCGGTTTGCGGGTTGACCTTGATCTGCAATTTCATCACGTCGCCGCAAGCCGGAGCGCCGACCATGCCGGTGCCCACGGAGTCGTTGCCTTTTTCAAAGGCGCCCACGTTGCGGGGGTTTTCGTAGTGGTCAATGACCTTGTCGCTGTATGCCATGGTGTTACTCCAAGAACGAAATGAGCGTAGCGCGTTGACGGGAAGTCAGTGCGCGGCCCATTGAATAGTGCTGATGTCAATGCCGTCTTTGAACATGTCCCACAAGGGTGACAACTCGCGCAGCTTGGCCACGCGTTCTTTCAAGGTCGACACGGCGTAATCGATTTCTTCTTCGGTCGTGAAACGGCCGATGGTCATGCGCAGCGAGCTGTGCGCCAACTCGTCACTGCGGCCCAGGGCGCGCAGCACATAGCTGGGTTCCAGGCTGGCAGACGTGCAGGCCGAGCCCGAGGACACGGCAATGCCCTTGATGCCCATGATCAGAGACTCGCCCTCAACGTAGTTGAAGGAGATGTTCAGGTTGTGCGGCACGCGTTGTGCTGCATCGCCATTGATGAAGATCTGCTCGATGTCTTGCAGGCCCTTGAGCAAGCGCTGCTGCAAGGCCAGGATGCGTGGGCATTCAATGCACATCTCTTCTTTGGCGATGCGGAAGGCTTCGCCCATGCCAACGATCTGGTGCGTGGGCAAGGTGCCCGAACGCATGCCGCGCTCGTGACCTCCCCCGTGCATTTGCGCTTCCAGGCGCACGCGCGGCTTGCGGCGCACGTACAGCGCGCCGATGCCCTTGGGGCCGTAAGTTTTGTGCGAAGCCAGGCTCAGCAAATCAACCGGCAGCGTGGCCATGTCGATGTCGACCTTGCCGGTGGCTTGCGCGGCATCGACGTGGAAGATCACGCCCTTTTCGCGGCACAGATTGCCCAAAGCGGTGATGTCCTGGATGACGCCGATCTCGTTGTTCACGAACATGACCGCAGCCAGGATCGTGTCGGGGCGGATGGCGGCCTTGAACTTCTCGAAATCGAGCAGGCCGTTCTCTTCAACATCGAGGTAGGTGGCCTCGAAGCCCTGGCGCTCCAGCTCGCGGAAGGTGTCGAGCACGGCTTTGTGCTCAGTCTTGACCGTGATGATGTGTTTGCCGCGGCTTTGGTAGAAATTGGCCGCGCCCTTGATGGCCAGGTTGATGGACTCGGTCGCGCCGGATGTCCACACGATTTCGCGCGGGTCGGCACCGATCAGATCGGCGACCTGCTTGCGGGCGTTTTCAACGGCTTCTTCAGCGTCCCAGCCATAAGCGTGGGTGCGCGAGGCAGGGTTGCCAAAGCGCTCACGCAGCCAGGGGATCATGGCATCCACCACGCGCGGGTCCACCGGGGTGGTGGAGCCGTAATCCATGTAAATCGGGAAGTGTGGGGTCATGTCCATAGTGGGGACTCTTGAAAACTCAGCTGTGCCGCCCACAGGCCTGCTTGTCACAGGCCGGGGCTGGCAGTTACATCAGAAAAGCCTGCGATTATCGCGCGGCGGCTTACTTGGCGAGCGCGGCCCCCAGTGCGAACACCGAATTGGGGGCAGTGATCTTGATCGGTTTGACCACCGGTTGCGTCGAGATGGCCCGCTTGATGGGCTGGGCTTCGATCGACACGCCTTTGGCCAACTGGTCTTCGACCAATTTACGCAGGCTGATGGAATCGAGGTACTCGATCATCTTGTTGTTCAGGCTGGTCCACAAATCGTGGGTCATGCAACGGCCACCGTCTTCGGAGCCCATGCAGTTCTCTTTGCCGCCACAACCGGTGGCGTCAATGGGCTCATCGACCGCGACGATGATGTCAGCCACAGTGATGTCCTCGGCCTTGCGGCCCAGCGAATAACCGCCACCAGGGCCACGGGTGCTTTCCACCAGTTCGTGGCGGCGCAGCTTGCCGAACAGTTGCTCAAGGTAGGACAGTGAAATTTGCTGACGCTGGCTGATCGCGGCCAGGGCGACAGGCCCGGTGTGCTCGCGCAGGGCGAGATCGATCATGGCGGTGACGGCAAAACGCCCTTTGGTGGTCAAACGCATGGCTCTTCTCCTTGTGGTCAGAATCTAGACGCCTCAGTCCTAACCAGGGTAAACCAGAAACGGCACCGACCGGGGATAACCGGCTGGCCCGGGGCGTCGTCAATCCCGAGTGATTAAATCAATCATAGAGAAACCTACTAATTTAGTCAACCAAAGGCCAGGGAAATCCCTGAGTTTTTGCCAATGACAGTGATCGCCTTTGCCTATGGCCGAACTGCCATGGCGCGCAGCCTTTGGTGGAGGTGATCGACCAGGCCTTCACAGGCTGATTCGACCAGGTCGAGTACCGCCTCGAAGCCGTCGGGGCCGCCGTAATAGGGGTCGCCCACCACCTCGCGGCCCAACAGTGGCGAGCGCGCAGGGATGAACTCGGTCAGGCGGCGCAGCTTGCTTTGAGCTTCCAAGCCGGGGCAGTTTTTTTGCAGCGCCGCCAGGTTGTCCCAGTCCATGGCCAGGATCAGGTCGAACTGGTGGAAATCACTTTGCTGAACCTTGCGGGCCCGCAGGTGTTTGAGCTTGTAGCCCCGGCGCAGGGCATGCGCTTGACTGCGGTCGTCGGGCGGACTGCCCACGTGCGAGCCGATCGTGCCGGCGGAATCAACCTCGACCAAGGCGTCCAGGCCGGTCTGGGCCAGCTTGTGGCGCAGCACGGCTTCGGCGGTGGGCGAACGGCAGATGTTGCCCATGCAGACCATCAAAACACGCAGCTTGGGGCCGCTGGGCAGGGCATCTAAAGAGGCATTCTCAAGGGACACAGTGAGCGAACAATGCAGTCAACAAGTTGGGATTGTCGCCCTCTTTGATGCCCCTTGCTCACGGCGGGATGCTCAATGTGCGCGCAAAACGGCCGATATGCCACCAAGGGGCCGTGGGGCTCCGACTAACCACGCTAATGTTATACGCACCGCCCGTTTCATTTGATGCCCCCCCAAGATCCGCGCTAGCGCGAGTGATCATGGGCCCGCTCGGGCCTGTGCATGACGGCGTGCGGCGGCTGGCGCTGACCTTGCCCAGCTATGCGTTCATCGCGATGCTGCTGGTGGCCTGCGCCAGCATGGGGTTTGTGCAGCCTTGGCAGTCCGCCGTGGTGATTGGCTACAACGTGGTGGGCATCGGCACGTTTTATGGGCTGGTGCGCAGCGGCATGAGCACCGCCCTGGCCCAGGATTCTTCGCTGGCGTTTCAACGGGTGTTGTTCAACGCGAGCATGGTGATGCTGGCCTATGCCCTGATCCCGATGGCGCGGGGGCTGGCTTTGCAATGGCTGTGCCTCACGATCTTGTACGACATGCGGAGGATGAGCAAGGTGCAGGTGCGGCTGGCGGCGGCCAGCGCTTACGCGATGCTGATCGGCACCGTGTTGCTCATCCTGCAGTGCTCGCCATCGTCCATCGACATGGGCGCCGAGTTCGTCAACGTGGCCATGGCCAGCGTCACGCTGTGCGTTCTGTTGGTGGTCACGCAGATTGGGCAAGGGGTCAACCAGCACCGCAAACAGCAACAGCTGGAGCTGGAGCGCACGGTGGCGCAATTGAATGCGCTGTCGATCCGCGATGGGCTGACGCAGTTGTTCAACCGGCGCCATTTTCAGACCTTGCTGGACGAGGAGGTGCGGCGCAATCACCGTTGCCGTCGCCCCTTTTGCGTGGCAATCCTGGACATCGATTTTTTCAAACGCGTGAACGACCAGCATGGTCATGCCGTTGGTGATGTGGTGCTGCGCGAGGTGTCGCGCCTGGCCCAGGGCGCCATCGGCCCGACGCATGCCCTGGCCCGCTGGGGCGGCGAGGAGTTTTTGCTGCTGATGCCTGAAACGCTGCTGCCAGCGGCCATGGACACCCTGGAAGCGGTTCGCCGCGCCGTCAGCGAACACGACTGGGGGCAGCATGCTGCGGGCTTGTGCGTGACCCTGTCTGCCGGAGCGTGTGAACACGGTGACGACCTGAACGTGAACTCGACGCTGGAGCGCGCCGACCGGGCGCTGTACCAGGCCAAGCATGGCGGGCGCGATCAGGTCATGGCGGCCAGCGCATGATCGGCCGATGGTTGTCCGACCTGGTCGTTGGCAAGGATCGGCGCATGCAGGCGCGGCTGGGCCTGTGTTTGGTATCCATGGTGATCTACGGGTGCTGGATTGCCGTGCTGCTGGCCTACGCTGTGCCTCGGCAATTGATGTCGGAGGCGACCGCGCATTTCTTCGTGGGCTACATCAGCGTAGCGCTGTGCGTTTTCTACCCACTGGTGCGCAGCGGCCTCACCCGCACCTGGTCCGACCCTGGGCTGGTGGCGCCTCAGATCTTGTGGGCCAGTGGCGCCATGATCATCGGTTACGCGGTGGCGCCCGTGGTGCGCTCGGTCGCGTTTCAGACGCTGTGCCTGATCCAGGTGTTTGGCTTTTTGAGCCTGCGGCCCAAGGTGGCCGCGTGGACGGGTGGGCTGACCACCGCGATGCTGGTCATCGCCTGGAGCGCCATGACGGTGCTGGGCTTGAGCGATGTGGATCCCCGCGCCGAGGCCTTGAAAATACTGGCCTCCTGCTTTGTGCTGGTGTTGATGACGGTTCAATCGCGCAGCTTCGGGTTGATGCGCGAACGCGCTTTTCATGAGAAGAGATCATTGGCGGCGGCCGCCAAAGCGCTGCGCCGCATCACGATCCACGATGGCTTGACCGGCCTGTACAACCGGGCCCACATGCAGGAACGCCTTGAAGCGGAAGTGCAGCGAGCGCTGCTGAACGGGCACCACTTCTCGGTGGCCCTGATCGACCTGGATCACTTCAAAAACATCAACGACACCCATGGCCACCCAGTGGGCGACGAGGTGCTGGTGAACTTCGCTTTTCAAGGCAGCGCGGTGTTGCGTGAAACCGATGTGATCGGGCGTTGGGGTGGTGAAGAGTTCCTGGTGCTGATGCCCGAAACGGAAGCGGCCAACCAGGCCCAGATCGCCATGACACGCTTGCGCGACAAGCTTCGCTCAGCGCAGATGAGTCAGGGCGCGGCGGATCTGCGCGCGCGCTTTTCTTGCGGCATCGCCACCTGGAGCACGCAGGACACCATCGAGCAGGTGCTTGAGCGGGCCGATCAGGCCTTGTACCGCGCCAAATCCAACGGGCGCGACCGCACCGAGCTGGAGCCGCCGCTGACCCCTGGAACTACAGTTGCCGACCGGCCTGAATCGGCACAATGTGATCGCTGACCACGGCGCCAAAGGCTTGTTCTTTCAGCAGGCTCAACTGGTCTCTCAGACGCGCCGCTTTTTCGAACTCCAGGTTGCGCGCGTGTTCCAGCATCTGCTTTTCCAGTTGCTTGATGCGCTTGCCCAGGTCTTTTTCATTCAAGGCGGGCGCATCGGCCATGGAGGCCGTCAGGGCTTCGGCGGCCCGCAAGTCGTCCTTGGCCGCGTTGGACATCACGCCGTCGATCATGTCCTTGACCTTCTTTTTGACGGTCTTGGGCGTGATGCCGTTCAGCTCATTGTGCTCGATCTGCTTGTGGCGCCGCCGCTCGGTTTCGCCCATGGCCTTGCGCATGGATTCGGTGATTTTGTCGGCGTACAAAATGGCGTGGCCATTCTGGTTGCGCGCCGCCCGGCCTATGGTCTGGATCAGGCTGCGCTCTGAGCGCAGGAAACCCTCCTTGTCGGCATCGAGGATCGCCACCAGCGACACCTCGGGGATGTCCAGACCTTCGCGCAACAGGTTGATGCCGACCAGCACATCGAAGGTGCCCAGGCGCAGATCGCGCAAGATTTCAACCCGCTCGACGGTGTCGATGTCGGAGTGCAGGTAGCGCACCTTCACGCCGTTGTCGGCCAGGTAGTCTGTGAGCTGCTCTGACATGCGTTTGGTCAAGGTGGTGATCAGCACACGCTCGTTTTTCTCGACGCGGATGCGGATCTCTTGCAGCACATCGTCGACCTGGTGCACGGCGGGGCGCACCTCCACCATCGGATCGACCAGGCCGGTGGGCCGCACCACCTGCTCCACCACCTGGCCCGTGTGAGCAGCTTCATACGCAGCGGGCGTGGCCGACACGAACACCACTTGGCGCATCTTGGTCTCGAACTCTTCCATCTTCAAGGGCCGGTTGTCCAGGGCCGATGGCAGGCGAAAGCCGTACTCGACCAGCGTGGTCTTGCGCGAGCGGTCTCCGTTGTACATGGCGCTGAGCTGGCCAATCATCACGTGGCTCTCGTCCAGGAACATCAGCGCATCGCGCGGCAGGTAGTCGACCAAAGTGGGCGGAGGATCACCCGGATTGGCGCCCGACAAATGGCGCGAGTAGTTCTCGATGCCCTTGCAGTGGCCAATCTCTTGCAGCATTTCCAGATCGAACTTGGTGCGCTGCTCGACGCGTTGCGCCTCGACCAGCTTGCCCATGCCGACCAGCTCTTTCACCCGGCCATTCAACTCGTGCTTGATGGCCTCGATGGCGACCAGAACGCGCTCACGCGGCGTCACGTAGTGGCTGCTGGGGTAGATGGTGAAGCGCGGGATCTTCTGGCGCACGCGGCCGGTGAGCGGATCGAACAACTGGATGGAGTCGATCTCGTCGTCGAACAACTCCAGCCGCACGGCCAGCTCGGAGTGCTCGGCCGGGAAAACGTCGATGGTGTCGCCACGCACACGGAAGGTACCGCGTGAGAAGTCAGCATCATTGCGCTTGTACTGCATGCGGATCAGCTGGGCAATCACGTCCCGCTGACCGACCTTGTCGCCCACGCGCGCCATCAGCACCATCTGCATGTAGTCCTCGGGCCTGCCGATGCCGTAAATGGCCGACACGCTGGCCACGATGACCACGTCGCGCCGTTCAAGCAGGCTCTTGGTGGCGCTCAGGCGCATCTGCTCGATGGCCTCGTTGATGGCGCTGTCCTTCTCGATGAAAAGGTCGCGCTGCGGCACGTAGGCTTCGGGCTGGTAGTAGTCGTAGTAGCTGACGAAGTACTCGACCGCGTTGTTGGGGAAGAACTCGCGGAACTCTGAATACAGCTGCGCCGCCAGGGTTTTGTTGGGCGCGAACACGATGGCGGGGCGCCCCTGCCGGGCGATCACATTGGCCATGGTGAAGGTTTTGCCCGATCCGGTCACGCCCAGCAGGGTCTGGTAGGCCAGGCCGTCTTGCACGCCTTCGCACAGCAGATCGATGGCTGTGGGCTGATCCCCCGCTGGGGGGTAGGGTTGATAAAGTTGGAAAGGCGAGTCCGGAAAACTCACGAATTGGCCCGCTGACTCAGCGTCGGCGCCCTCTTTGGGCACCTGGGCGGCAAGAGAAATATCAATCGGATCTGACATGAGAGGCGCGGGTCGATAAAATAAAGGGTTAACTGGTTTCAGCTTATCCCAACCGATCAAGGACTGCTTGCATGGCCTCGTTATTCGCCACCGTTGAAATGGCCCCCCGGGATCCGATCCTAGGCCTGAACGAACAATTCAACGCCGACCCCAATCCCGCCAAGGTGAACCTGGGCGTGGGCGTGTACACCGACGACCAGGGCAAGCTGCCCCTGCTGAAATGCGTGGCCACCGCCGAGCAGCAAATGCAGGAAGCGCCCAAGGCGCGTGGCTACTTGCCCATCGAAGGCATCGCCGCCTACGACAAGGCCGTGCAAGCGCTGGTGTTTGGCGCCGAGCACGCCGCCGTCAAGGCTGGCCGCATTTCCACCGCGCAAGCCATTGGCGGCACGGGCGGCCTGAAGCTGGGCGCCGATTTCCTCAAGCGCCTGAACCCCGATGCGCAGGTTTTGATCTCTGACCCCAGCTGGGAAAACCACCGCGCCCTGTTCGAGAGCGCCGGGTTCAAAGTGGGCACCTACCCTTACTACGACGCCGCCAACAAGGGCGTCAACTTCGACGGCCTGCTGTCCACCTTGAAGGCTGCCGCCGCCGGCACCATCATCGTGCTGCACGCCTGCTGCCACAACCCGACCGGCTACGACCTGGACGATTCCCAGTGGGCGCAGATCATTGGCGTCGTGAAAGAACGCGGCCTGGTGCCCTTCCTGGACATGGCCTACCAAGGCTTTGGCCATGGCATCGCCGAGGACGGCAAGGTGGTCATCAAGTTCCTGGACGCCGACCTGAACATCTTCGTGTCGACCAGCTTCTCCAAGAGCTTCTCGCTGTATGGCGAGCGCGTCGGCGCCCTGAGCATCGTCAGCGAATCAAGCGAAGAAGCCGCCCGCGTGTTGAGCCAGCTCAAGCGCGTGATCCGCACCAATTACTCCAACCCGCCTACGCACGGCGCGCAAGTGGTGGCCCTGGTGCTGACCACGCCTGCCCTGCGCACCCTGTGGGAAGAAGAGCTGGCCACCATGCGCGACCGCATCAAGTTGATGCGCACAGCATTGGTCAGTGAACTGAAGGCTGCTGGCGTGACCGACGACCTGAGCTTCATCACCCGCCAGAAGGGCATGTTCAGCTACTCGGGCCTGAACGCGACGCAAATGCAGCGCCTGCGCTCGGAGTTCGGCATCTATGGTGTGGACTCGGGCCGCATCTGCGTGGCCGCGCTGAACAAAGGCAACATCAAGGCCGTGGCCGAGGCAATCAAGGCGGTGCTGTAAGCCACCACTTGAAGCAAGTGCATGAGCAAGGGGGCTTTTTCAAGCCCCCTTTTTTTATGCGCGGATGAAACCTGGATCAGCCCAGCTTGATGATCTTGGCCACCGAAGGCACGCCGGCCGAATTGAACACAAACAGCATGTAGTAGCCGGGCGGCGCGACATTGGCCGACGCGGGCACCCGGATGGTCAGGTTGGTGCCGGCGGCGGTGAAGCCCAAGTCCATGAAGCGCTGGTCAAAGTCCACCGTGTGAGTGGCTGACCCTGTTTTGACCAGGGTAACGCGGCTGATGCCCGTCACGTCGGTGGTGGCCGCGATGCTGGCACCCCAGGTGGTCGCGGTGGGCGCCGACTGGATGACCGGGCGCACCGCCAGCGAGCTGTCGGCCTTGTACAAATAGGGCGGCGTGTAGATCTCGGCATTCAGGTTGGTGGCCGGGCCGGGGGCCCCCCCGCCTGCCGTCAACACCGTGGCATCGGGCAATAGCAAAGAGACCGAGTGGTAGAGGCGCATCTTTTTAGCTGTGGCGGCCACCGTCCAGGCCTTGGTGGTCGGGTTCCACAGCTTGGCCTGGTAGGCCACGCCATTGGCCACGTTGGTCACCATCGAGCCGCCATTGACGAACACTTGCCCATTGGGCAGCACCGTGGCCGAGCCATGGTAGCGATCCTGACCCACGCTTTTGACCGTGGTGGCCGTGGGCGTGGCGCCGTTGATGTCGATGATGACGGCCTTGTTGAGCTTGCGGAAAGCGAGGATCTTGCCCGGTGCGTACATCACGCTGGGCAGGTAAACATCGCCTTCGGTCAGTTTGAGCGGGGTCGCGGCCAGCGAGCCAGCCCCGGTCGGATCGACGTAATAAGTGCCGCCCCAAATGGTGGCCACGAAGACCTTGCCATTGGGCGCCTGCCAGGCCCGGGGGTAGCTCCAATTGCGGATGCCATACGCGTCGTCACTGGTGGCGCCCGGCAGCGTGCGCCAGCCTTCTGCCTCGGAATACAAATCCGGGGTCGGCGCGGGGGTGTTGGGATCAGCCCGTCCGCCCAGCACCAGGATCTTGCCATTGGCCAGGGTCACCACGCTGGGATACCAACGCAGCGCGCTCATGCGATCGGGCGAGGCCGACATGGCGTTGTAGCGGTAGTCGAAGAAATCGACGTCGTCCGCCGAATAGTTGCGCACGCCATTGATCGTGCGGTCGCCCCCGGTCAGCAGCACCGCGCCGCTGGACGGCACGACGATCTGGGCATTGCAAAAGAGGTCCGTGCCCGTGGTGTTGGGCAGCATCAGGTGCGAGGCTGTGCCGGTGCCTTTGCTGGGGTCCCAGATGTCATAGTTGAACTGCGCGGTCTGCACGCCCTGGGCATCGGTGCCATAGCTCATGACCCGCCCATCGGGCAGCAGCACCACGTGGATCGGGATCAGCGGCCAGCTGGCCACCGCGCCGAAAGTGCCCTTGAGGTAAGCATCAGCGGGGATGACGGCCTGTCCGGGTGCCGTGGTGCCGCCCCCCGGAGTGGTCGTACCGCCCCCGCCACCGAACAAATTGGCCAAGTCGTCAAAAAAACCGGCATGGCTGGTGGTGGGCAGAACACCCAGAGCGGCCAGCAACAGCGCCGAGCAGGTATGCAGGGCTTTCTTTTTAAAAGGCAGGAATGAGGCGGGCGCAAATTGGCCGGTCATGAAGGGTTCTCCCTAGTGTGTAAGCAAATCTAGCACGCCGATTTTTTTAGTCATCCCTCATCAAGGGGGACACCACCCCCGGAATTGCGGGGTGGACGTGCACTTGTTGTGCTTCTTGGGTCAGCCAACTCGGTGCAAAGATGATCAAAGTCGTCTATGCTGCACTGCACAATGCGCCCAAAAGGTGCGTTTTTTTAGGCAGCGATACACAGGCTTGAACTGCACAACAGAGGTCGCCCCATGCTCTATCAAATCTACGAAACCAACCGCGCCTGGATCAGCCCGTTCTCCGAGTTCGCCAGCGCGGCGTCCAAGCTTTACAGCAACCCCTTGTCGGCGTTTGCCCAGGTGCCCCAGGCACAGCGGGTGTCGGCAGGCTTTGATTTGGTGCACCGCCTTACCAAGGAATACGAAAAGCCCGAGTTCGGCATCAACAAGGTCACGGTGGATGGCACCGATGTGGTGATCCAGGAGCAAGTGGTGTTGGCCAAGCCTTTTTGCCGCCTGTTGCGCTTCAAGCGCTTCACCGACAACGCCAAGCTGCTGGGCACCATGCGCGATCAGCCCTCCGTGCTGGTGGTCGCACCACTGTCAGGTCACCATTCCACCTTGCTGCGCGACACCGTCAAAACCCTGTTGCAGGATCACAAGGTCTACGTCACTGACTGGGTCGATGCCCGAATGGTGCATGTCGATGAAGGCGCCTTCCACCTGGACGACTACGTCAACTACGTGCAGGAGTTCATCCGCGCATTGGGTCCTGATGTCCACGTGATTTCCGTGTGCCAGCCGACGGTGCCGGTGTTGGCCGCCGTCTCCCTGATGGCCAGCCGCGGTGAGCAAACGCCACTGACCATGACCATGATGGGCGGCCCGATTGACGCGCGCAAATCGCCCACGGCCGTCAACAACCTGGCCATGAACAAAAGCTTCGAGTGGTTTGAATCGAACGTGATTTACCGCGTGCCGACCAACTACCCTGGCGCCACCCGCCGCGTCTACCCGGGCTTTTTGCAGCACACCGGGTTTGTGGCCATGAACCCCGACCGCCACCGCGAGTCGCATTACGACTACTTCCTGGACCTGTTGCGCGGCGACGACGACAGCGCCGAAGCCCACCGCGTGTTCTACGACGAGTACAACGCCGTGCTGGACATGCCCGCCGAGTATTACCTGGACACGATCCGCATCGTGTTCCAGGAGTTCTCGCTGGTCAACGGCACCTGGGAAGTGCGCAACCTCAAAGGCGTGCCCGAACTGGTCAAGCCCGCCGACATCAAGACCACCGCCTTGCTGACGGTGGAAGGCGAGTTGGACGACATCTCCGGCGCCGGCCAGACCGAGGCGGCCCACGATCTGTGCTCGGGTATCCCGGCATCGCGCCAGAAGCACTACACTGTGGAAGGTGCCGGTCACTACGGCATCTTTGCCGGTCGCCGCTGGCGCGAGATGGTCTACCCGGAAATCCGCGACTTCATCGCGGCCAACAACAAGTCGGCCAAGGTTAGAAAAGCGGCATGACGTAGACTGCGGCGCCATGTTGGACGCTGCCCAGATCAATGCCCTTTTGCCGCAGACGCAATGCACGCGCTGCGGCTTTCCCGATTGTGCGAGCTACGCGCAGGCCATCGTGGCAGGCGAGGCGGGCATCAACCAATGCCCGCCGGGTGGCGAGGAAGGCATCCAACGCCTGGCCCAAGCCACCGGCCTGCCCGCCCTGCCCCTGAGCGTTGAGCATGGCGTGGAAGGCCCTCGCTTTCTGGCCGTGATCGACGAGGCTTGGTGCATTGGCTGCACCTTGTGCATCAAGGCCTGCCCGGTGGATTGCATCATCGGCGCCGCCAAGCAAATGCACACGGTGATCGAAGACTTGTGCACGGGTTGCGAGTTGTGCATCCCCGCTTGCCCGGTGGACTGCATCTCGCTGGTGCCGGTCACCGATGGGCCGCCAGAACCGACCGGTTGGGCCGCCTGGAGTGCCCCGCTGGCCCGTCAAGCCCAAGGCCGCTACGAGTTTCACCAATTGCGGGTTGAACAAGCCAAGCAGGACAGCGACGCCCGGCTGCAGGCCAAGGCCGAACGCAAGCTGGCGAACCTGGCTGAAGAATCGCGCCTGACCGACCCTGCCCAACTGGACGACAAGCGATCGGCAATTGAAGCGGCGTTGGCGCGGGCGCGGGCACGCCGAAGTACCAGCCCCTGAGGCTTTCAGCGGGATGCAAGCACAAATGGCAGCAACCTGTCTTGCACACGTTCTTTGACAAGTGACTAGGCTGCAGGTTCTGCATCCTCAGTCACTTCGGAGATCCGCATGTCAGGCCTGTTCGACCCCATCACCATCGGCCACCTTGAGCTGGCCAGCCGCATCGTCATGGCCCCGCTGACCCGCAATCGCGCAGGCCCACGGCAGACCCCGACCGACCTGATGGTCAAGTACTACGAGCAGCGCGCCAACCCCGACACCGGCGCCGCGCTGATCATCACCGAGGCCACCCAGATCAGCCCGCAAGGCCAGGGCTACCTGGACACGCCCGGCATCTACAGCGACGAGCAAGTCGCCGGCTGGAAGAAGGTGACCGACGCCGTGCACGTTCATGGCGGCAAGATCGTGGTGCAGTTATGGCATGTGGGGCGCATTTCGCACACCTCGCTGCAACCCGATGGCGCGGCGCCCGTGGCCCCTTCGGCCATCCAGGCCGACACCAAAACTTTCACGGTTAAGGGGTTTGAGACGGTGTCCGCGCCACGGGCACTGGCCTTGGACGAATTGCCCGGCATTGTTGAGCAATACCGCGTGGCGGCACGCCATGCCATCAAGGCCGGCTTCGACGGGGTGGAGATCCACGCTGCCAATGGCTATTTGCTGGACCAGTTCTTGCGCGACAAGACCAACCACCGCACCGACGACTACGGTGGCTCGATCGAGAACCGCACCCGCCTGCTGGCCGAGGTGCTGCAAGCCGTGGTGAGCGAGGTGGGCGCCGAACGAACGGCCATCCGCATCTCGCCAGTCACGCCCGCCAACGACATCAGCGACAGCCATCCGCAAGCGCTGTTCAACCATGTGGCCGAGCAACTGGGCAAGTACAAACTTCTTTACGTGCACGTGATCGAAGGGGCCACCGGCGGTCCGCGCGACAACATCCCCCTGGACTATGCCGCACTGCGTCAGCGCGTGAACGCACCATGGATGGTCAACAACGGTTACGACCTGGCGCTGGCCAAGTCGGTGCTGAGCCTGCATGGTGCCGATCTGATCGCTTTTGGGCGGCCTTTCATCAGCAACCCCGATCTGAGGCTTCGCCTGCACGATGGCGTACCGCTTGCCCCTCTGGACAAAGACACACTGTACGGCGGTGGGGAAAAAGGTTACACCGACTACCCACCTTTAGATTAACGCTGTCTGACATTTGCTACGCTTATTGCCGGAATCAGGGGTGGTTTCCCCCCATTCAAGGGTCATCCGCATGTCACAGTTGGCCCACAAAATGCATTCTCACGAGATGGGCAGTAGTTGCGCTGTTGTCCATGATGTGGAGACTGACCTATGCGTGCCTTGATGAACCTTGCCATTGAACCTGCCCTGCACCTCTTCGAGGTGTCGGCGTTGGTGATCCTGAGCCCTTCCTCGCAACAAGCGGTGATCCGCGTGTTGAAGGTCTTGGCCGACACGCCCATGGGCGCGGTCAAGATCGTGCGTGACCGCTACCCCAAATCACGTGCGCACCAGGTGATCTCACGTCACAATTTGCCGGACAACCTGTCATTCGCTTGATGCATGGCCAGGGCCGCAAAGGGCCTTGAAACAAACCGGTTCGTTCCCAGTTATGCTGGCGCCTTGATGCGGTATTCGCGTCGGCATTTCATACCAGGCTGAGGAAAGAATTGCGATGACCGCTCCTTCACACCGTCGTTGGCTGAGTATCTTGGCCACCACCACGATCGTCGTTTCCCTGTCGGGTTGCGGCTACAACGAGTTCCAGGCCCTGGACGAACAAAGCAAATCGGCGTGGTCCGAAGTGCTCAACCAATACCAGCGTCGCGCCGACCTCATCCCCAACATCGTCAGCACCGTCAAGGGCGAAGCCAATTTCGAACAAGACACGCTGACCAAGGTCGTTGAAGCGCGCTCCAAGGCCACCAGCATCCAGGCCACGCCCGAGCTGGTCAACGACCCGGCCGCCTTCCAGAAATTCCAAGCCGCCCAAGGCGAGTTGTCGGGCGCGCTGTCGCGCCTGCTGGTCGTCACCGAAAACTACCCCAACCTGAAGGCCAACCAGGGCTTTCAGGATCTGCGCGTGCAACTGGAAGGCACCGAGAACCGCATCACCGTGGCCCGCAATCGCTACATCAAGACCATCCAGGATTACAACGTCAAGGTGCGCAGCTTTCCCACCAACCTGACGGCCAAGGTCTTCAGCTACGACGCCAAGCCCACCTTGACGGTGCAGAACGAGGCGCAGATTTCATCGCCCCCCGTGGTCGATTTCAACACCAAGAAGTGATCGGCTCCCCACCGTGAGGCGCATGCGGTCCTGGCACTTGGGGGTGCACTGCTGGGCGCTGGCCGGCCTGGTGAGCGCGCTCATCATGCTGCTGGGCGGCACCTCGCCGGTTCACGCGGCCAACGATGACGCCGGCGGCGTGCAGCCAGTGCCCGCGCTCAATGGCCGGGTCATCGACTTGACCAGCACCCTGAGCGATGCCCAACGCGTGGCGCTGGACACCAAACTGGCCGGCGTTGAAACCCGGTTGGGCACGCAGATGGTGGTGCTGATGGTGACATCCACCCAACCCGAAGACATCGCCACTTACGCGCAGCGGGTGGGTGAGGCCTGGAAGATCGGGCGCCGCGAGGTGGGCGATGGCCTGCTGGTGGTCGTGGCCAAGAACGATCGGCGCGTGCGCATCGAGGTGGCCAAAACGCTGGAGGGGGCCATCCCCGACCTGGCCGCCAAGCAGATCATCACCCGGGCCATCACACCTGCCTTCAAGGCCGGCGACTACGCAGGCGGTTTGAACTTGGCCATTGATCAATTGGCCGCGCGCGTGCAGGGCGAAAACCTGCCACTGCCCGCCGACCCGCAAGCATCGGCCCCAGCAGAACACCCCGGCTTTCAGTGGAATGACCTGGGCGTGTTCTTGTTCGTGGGGGTGCCTGTGGTCGGCGCCTTGTTGACCTCGGTGCTCGGCCGCAAGGCAGGCTCCTTGACTTCGGGCCTGGTCGTGGGCGGACTGGGCTGGCTGGTGACCACCAGCACGCTGGTAGCCGTGGGCGTGGGCCTGGGCTCGGCCCTGGTGGTGGCGGCCATGGCCAGTGGCGCATCCCGAGGACGCGGCGGGCCCTTCCTCGGCGGTGGAGGATTCGGCGGGGGTGGCTTGGGTGGAGGAAGATTTGGCGGCGGTGGCGGCGGGTTCTCATCCGGCGGCGGTGGCGATTTTGGCGGTGGAGGTGCGTCCGGTGACTGGTAAATCGCGGGCTTCGGCCCACCCTCTTCTGCGCTGGCCAAGGCACCTCTGGACCGACGAGGCCGATGTGCGCCGCCAACTGGGCGCGGCCGGCCTGAAACGCCTGCAAGCCCAAGTGCGTGCCAGCGAAGTGCAGCACTTGGGAGAATTGCGCCTGTGCATCGAAGGCGGCTTGAGTTGGCAAGACTTGACGGGTGGGCAAACCGCCCGGTCACGCGCCCTGCATCTTTTCAGCACCTTGCGGGTGTGGGACACCGAGCACAACAATGGCGTGCTGATCTACCTGCTGTTGGCCGACCACCGCATCGAGATCCTGGCCGACCGAGGCATCATGGCCCGCGCCGGACATGAGCATTGGGCCCACATTGCCCAGCAACTGGCGGCCAGCCTGCACGATGGTCAGTTTGAACAAGGCCTGAGCCAGGCCATCGCCAGCGTCACCCAATTGCTGGCCGCCCACTTCCCTGTTGACCCGGAACAGGACAATCCCAATGAGCTGCCGGACAGGGTGGTGGTGATTTAGGGCGGTGCTTGGTTGTTGGTTGCGCTTCTTTGGGGGAGCACGGGGCCAATACAAGACGCGCCCCCAAAAAACACGCCAAAACCACCAAAAGCACGCCCACACCAGGGCCAGCACGCAGCAGCCTCACCGCTAGACTGACGTCATGAAATCCGCTGACATCGCCGCCTTTTTCGCCACGCTGGAAGCCGCCAATCCCCATCCCGAAACCGAGCTCGACTACAGCACGCCCTTCGAGCTGCTGACCGCCGTGCTGCTGTCGGCCCAGGCCACCGACGTGGGCGTGAACAAGGCCACCAAGAAGCTATTCTCCGTGGCCAACACGCCGCAAAAAATCCTGGATTTGGGCTTTGACGGATTGTGCGAATACATCAAGACCATCGGCCTGTACCGCAGCAAAGCCAAGCATTTGCTGGTGACTTGTCAGATGCTGATCGATCTGCATGGCGGCGAAGTACCGCACAGCCGCGAAGCCCTGGAAGCCTTGCCTGGCGTGGGCCGCAAGACCGCCAATGTGGTGCTGAACGTGGCCTTTGGCGAGCACACCCTGGCAGTGGACACGCACATCTTCCGCATCGGCAACCGCACTGGCCTGGCCCCAGGCAAGACGCCGCTGGCCGTGGAGCTGAAACTGCTCAAACGTGTGCCACCGGCCTACCTGCAACACGCCCACCATTGGTTGATCTTGCATGGGCGCTACGTTTGCCAAGCGCGCAAGCCACGCTGCTGGGAATGCAGCGTGGCCCGCTACTGCGCGTTCAAGCCCAAGACGCTGGCCCCGGCGCCTTGAAAGAGCCTCAGGCCGCTTTGCCGCGCTGACGAGCGGCAAAGCCTGCGATCAGCAAGCCGACCAGGGCCAGCCCAAACGTGCTGGGTTCAGGCACGGCGGCAGCCATGGACTGCCCCAAGGCCAGGTGCAGCCGGGCGGTGGGGTGCACGTCGTCCCACAGCGTGTACAGATCTGGGTTGGCGCACAAAGTGCCACCTGTGCCGGTGTAGTTGCCCGTCCAGCAGGACGTTGCAGCCGTGCCCCCCTCCGCCAGGAGGGCATCGCGGGCGGCGTTCAAGCTTGGATTGGGGTCAAAGACGCGGATGGTGGCCCCGGTCAGGTTACCCTGCAGCCCTTGCAAAGCGGTCGTCAAGTTGGTGTTGAAAGCCACCGACAAGGCATGCGCTTTTGCTTGATCGGTGGCACCGGCGTTGATCGCACTCCGCGTGTTGGACAAGTCGGGCATGAGGGGCACAAAAAATTCACGCGCGCCCGCGCCGTAGAGCTGACCGACTTGACCGGTCAGGTTGGCGATGGCCGGGGCCAAGGCTGCCAATTTATCGGTGGCCGAGAAGAAGTCATTGGCCCCACCCCACAGAAAATACAGGGCCGAGGCATCGGCCGTCTTGCCGGCAGCACTGAGGCTGGCGGTGAACTGATTGACCTCGTTCTGGATGCCCGGCAGACCGGCAATACCCGCCCGGTTGGTGGTGCCTGTGAGCGCGCCACCAAAAGCATAGTCGACCAAGGTGATGCCCAGCGTTTGCGCCATCACCTCGACCGCGACCGGGCCATTGCTGAAACGGCCGTTCCAGTAGGGCGCGGCGGGGATGCCAAAACCCAAACTCGCCTTGACGGCGGCAAAGACATTGCCGTTGTCCGACAGGCTGTCGCCAAAAGCCACGATCTGGCTGTAGGCCGCGTTCGCCGACGTGAAAGGCGATGCCATCAGGACCACGGCCGTGCCGACTGATGTGATTACTGTGCTGAAACGCATGGTTTGAATCCTCTGATTTTTTGAATGGTGGAAATTCAAACTTTATCTCAAGCCAAGCCCAGGCCCTCGCACACCGTGGGGCAATGCAAATTCAACCTCAACTCTGAATGCAAGCGGTGATTGACCAAGCGCCTTGACTCGCTCAAAAAAGACATCTGCATGGGCGACATCGCCAGCGTGGCCTCGGCCCGACTCAGCCGTGGTGGACGAGGCAAGCCGCACAGGTCGGCCACCAGGTCGAAGTAATCGCCCATCAGCATGGTCTGGTCATCGCAGGCGTGCACCACACGGCCAGGGCGCCCGCGCCACAGGGCGGCCACGCAGGCACGCGCCAGGTCATCGGCCTGGATGTGGTTGGTGAAGACATCGTCCTCGCGCTTCAACACGGGCGAGCCTTTGAGCACACGGTCGCGGGGGTGGCCGCCTTCGCGGTCCACCGCGTAGATGCCGGGAATGCGCAGAATGCTGGCACGCGCACCAGCCCGGCGGCCCCACCACCGCACCAGGGCCTCGGCATGGACACGGCGCTGGGCGCGGGGCGTGGCGGGCGCGACGGTGCGGGTCTCGTCGAAGCGGGCGCCGCCTGCGTTGCCATAGACCCCGGTGGTGCTGCCATAAACCAGGCTGCGCACGCGGCCCCTCCGGGACAAGGCCTGCAGCAGGTGGCGCGTGCGCGTGTCTTCAATGCCATGCCCTGGAGGCGGCGCCAGGTGCACCACCCGCGTGGCCAGCCCCGCCAACCTGGCCAAGGCCCCAGGCTGATCCAGGTTGCCCAACAAAGGCACCAGACCCGCCTGGCGCAAGGCCTGAGCGCGCTCAGGCTGCGAGGTCAGGGCCAACACGCGGCAGCGTGGCAGCAACTGGCGCGCCACGCGCAGGCCGACATCGCCACAGCCCACGATCAACACGCGGGTCTGGCGAAAGCGGGCAGGACGGTTGATCGAAGGATTGGGCATGGGTGACTGGGGGACAATAGGAGGCAATTTTGACCGCAGTGGAGCGCGCTTTGAGTTTTTCCGTGACCATCCTGCCCAGTGGGCGCCAATTCTCGATGCAACGCGACGCGACCGTGCTGAGCGCGGCCATCAGCGACAACGTCGGCCTGCCCTATGGCTGCAAGGACGGCGCCTGCGGCTCGTGCAAATGCAAGCTGATCGAAGGCCGCGTGATTCATGGTGTGCACCAGGCCAAGGCCTTGAGCGAAGAAGAGGAAGCGGCTGGCTGGATGCTGACCTGCTGCGCCACACCACAAACCGACCTGGTGATCGAATCGCGCCAGGTGGTGTCAGCGGGCGATTTCCCGATCCAGAAGATGCCCACGCGCGTCATCAGCCTCACGCTGGCCTCGCACGATGTGATGGTGATGCGCCTGCAATTGCCCACCAACAACACCTTTGGTTTTCGCGCCGGGCAGTACATCGAATTCATCCTGAAGGACGGCCACCGGCGCAGCTACTCCATGGCCAATGCGCTGAGCACCGCGACCACCACGGTGGAAGGTGCCGCCCCCATCACCAGCATCGAGCTGCACCTGCGCCACATGCCCGGCGGCAAGTTCACCGACCAGGTGTTTGGCACGATGAAGGAGAAGGAAATCCTGCGCCTGGAAGGCCCTTATGGCACCTTCTTCTTGCGTGAAGATTCAAGCAAGCCCATCGTGCTGCTGGCCTCGGGCACGGGTTTCGCGCCCATCAAGGCCATCATCGAACACATGCGCGCCAAGGACATCACCCGGCCCACAGTGCTGTACTGGGGCTGCCGCAGCCGCGCCGATCTGTACCTGAACGACTGGATCGAACAAGCCGCCTTTGACCTGCCTTGGCTGACCTATGTGCCGGTGTTGTCCGAGCCCAAAGCGGGTGACGATTGGACGGGCCGCGTGGGCCTGGTGCACCACGCCGTCATGGACGACCTGCCCGATTTATCAGGCCACGAGGTGTATGCTTGCGGCGCCCCGGTGATGGTGCAGGTGGCCCAGCGCGACTTCGTGAACCTGCATGGCTTGCCGGCCGAGTTCTTCTTCGCCGACGCCTTCACCAGCGAGGCCGACAAGGCTCACAATCCCAAGTAAGCGGCCTGCACCTGCGGGTCGTTCAACAGGCTTTGCGCAGGGCCTTCCAGCACCAATTCGCCCGAATCCATGACATAGGCGCGGTTGGCGATTTCCAGCGCGCGGTGGGCGTTCTGCTCTACCAGTAACACCGTCACGCCCTGTTTGGCGATGTCGGTGATGACCTCGAAAATCTTGTCGACCATCAGCGGTGCCAGGCCCATCGAGGGCTCGTCCAGCAGCAAGAGCTTGGGGCGCGCCAGCAAGGCCCGGCCCATGGCCAGCATTTGCTGTTCGCCGCCCGACAAGGTGCCGGCCAGTTGGCGGTGCCGCTCTTTCAGGCGCGGAAAGCGTTGGTAGACGGATTCCATGTCCGCGTTGACTTCGCGGTCACGGCGCAGGTAGGCGCCCATGCGCAGGTTCTCGTCGATGGTCATGCGCGTGAAGATGCCGCGCCCCTCGGGCACCATGACCAGGCCTTGCGCGACCAGGTCCCAGGCGCCCTGCCCTTTGAGGCTGCGGCCCTGGTACAGCACCTCGCCAGACTGCGGCGCCAGCAAGCCACAGATGGCCTTCAAGGTAGTCGTCTTGCCCGCGCCATTGGCCCCGATCAGGCTGACCAGCTCACCCTCTTGCAAGTGCAGGTTCAGGCCCTTGACGGCCTGGATGCCGCCATAGGCCACGCTCAACTGGCGCAGCTCCAACACCGGGCTCATGCGGGTGCTCCGGGGTGGGTGGCCGCCGTGCCCAGGTAGGCCTCGATCACGGCGGGGGCGCATTGCACTTCGGCCGGTGTGCCGCAGGCGATCAACTTGCCCTGGTCCAGCACCGTCACGCGATCACACAGCCCCATCACCAGCTTCACATCGTGTTCGATCAACAGGATGGCGCGGCCTTGGGCCTGGATGCGGCGGATCAACTCGCGCAATTGCAACTTCTCGGTGGCGTTCATGCCGGCGGCGGGTTCGTCCAAGGCCAACAGGCGCGGCTCGGTGGCCAAGGCGCGGGCGATCTCCAAACGGCGTTGGTCACCATAGCTCAGGGTGTGGGCGGTTTGGTTGGCCACGGCACCCAGACCGACGAACTCCAGCAAGGCCTGGGCGTCGAGGGTGATGCGCGCTTCTTCACGCACGAAGGCCGGTGTGCGCAACACCGCCTGCCACCAACCCACCGTGGTCCGCACGTGGCGGCCAACACGCACGTTGTCCAGCGCCGTCATGTGGGCGAACAGGCGGATGTTCTGGAAGGTGCGCGCGATGCCGGCCTTGGCCACCTTGTGCACGATCGTGGGCTTGTAGCGGCGACCCGCCAGCTCGAACCGGCCTTGGTCCGAGGGCACCAGGCCCGTGATGACATTGAAGAAGGTGGTCTTGCCCGCGCCATTGGGGCCGATCAAACCATGCACCTGCCCGGGCTGGATGCTCAAGCCCACGCCACTGAGGGCCTGGACACCGCCAAAGCGCTTGGACACGTTGGTCACTTGCAGCAAGGCTTCGCTCATGCTGACACCCCGCGCTGATCTTCAAGGCGTGGCGCTGGCCACAAACCACGTGGACGCCACAGCATGATGCTGACCATGGCCAGGGCCACCAGCAACTGCCGCAGGATGGACGCATCGAGCCGCCCGCCGGTCATCGCTTGCAAGGGGCCTGCCACATGGCGAAGTACCTCGGGCAAAGCCGACAGCAAGAAGGCGCCCAGGATCACACCAGGCACGTGGCCCGAGCCGCCTAGCACCACCATGGCCACCACCATGACCGACTCTTGCAGCGAGAACGATTCAGGCGAGACAAAACCCTGGAAGCTGGCGAACAGCACCCCGGCCATGCCCCCAAAGGTGGCGCCCAGGCCAAAGGCCAGCAGCTTGAGGTTGCGCGTGTTCAGGCCCATGGCCTTGGCCGCGATTTCATCTTCGCGGATGGCCATCCAGGCGCGGCCGAGGCGGGAGTTTTCAAGGCGCAGGCTGATGATCACCGCCAGCACCACGATGCCCAGGAAGAGGTAGTAGTGCAAGGTGACCGGCGGCAGCACGTGGCCCGCGATGTGCCAGGGCTCGCCCAGGCTGACGCCAAAAATGGTGAAGGGGTCGATGCTGTCGATGCCCTTGGGTCCGTTGGTGATGTTGAGCGGCGCGTCCAGGTTGTTCATGAACACGCGGATGATCTCGCCAAAGCCCAAGGTCACGATGGCCAGGTAGTCGCCACGAAGCTTGAGCGTGGGCGCCCCCAGCAGCACGCCGACCAGCGCTGCCACCCCAGCGCCCAAGGGGATCAGGACCCACACCGGCAGGTGCAAGCCCGCGGGGAACAGGGCCGCCACCGCAGGCAAGTGGTTGCTCAGGTGCGGTGAAGCCAGCAAGGCGAACAGGTAGGCCCCCACGGCATAGAAAGCCACATAACCCAGGTCCAGCAAACCCGCGTAACCCACCACGATGTTCAGGCCCAGGGCCAGCAGGATGTAGATGAGGGACACGTCCAGGATGCGCACCCAGGCCTGGCCGAAGCCCTGAACAAGCAGCGGCAGCACCAGCAGCGCCAAGGTGGCCACGAGAAAGATGGGCAGCTTGTTGGCCTTCTTCATGCGCGGTCGGCCACTCGCTCACCCAGCAGGCCTTGCGGGCGCAAGGTCAACACCAGAATCAACACGGCGAAGGCAAAGATGTCTTGGTAGTTGCTGCCCAGCACGCCGCCGGTCAGGTCGCCAATGTAGCCCGCGCCCATCGACTCGATCAGGCCCAGCAGCACGCCGCCCAGCATCGCGCCGGGCAGGTTGCCGATGCCGCCAAACACGGCGGCCGTGAAAGCCTTCAAGCCAGGCAGGAAGCCCATGGTGTGCTGCACCGAGCCATAGTTGGCCGCCCACATGACGCCTGCCAATGCGGCCAACATGGCGCCGATGATGAAAGTGGCCGAGATCACGCGGTCAGGCCGCACCCCCATCAACTGCGCCACACGCGGGTTCTCGGAGGTGGCGCGCATGGCCCGGCCCAGCCGCGTGCCATGAATCAGCGCCATCAGGCCGGCCAAGGTCATGGCGGTCACCGCGATGATCAAAATCTGGACCAGGTTGGTGGTGGCGCCCATCACCTCGATCGGGTCGTCGGGCAGCAGGATGGGAAAGGACTTGTAGTCGGGCTTCCAGATGATCATGGCCAGGGTTTGCAGCAGCAGCGACATGCCCATGGCGGTGATCAGCGGGGCCAGGCGCGGCGCGTTGCGCAAGGGCCGGTAGGCCAGCTTCTCGATCAGGAAGTTGAGCAATGCGCACACCACCATGGCCGCCAACAAAGCAAGCAACAGCAACACCCAGCCGGGCCAGCCCAGCGAGCCCAGGCTGGTCACCACGGTCCAGCTCACCAGGGCGCCCACCATCAGCACTTCGCCATGGGCGAAGTTGATGAGGTTGATGATGCCGTAGACCATGGTGTAGCCCAAGGCCACCAAGGCGTACATGCTGCCCAGTACCAGGCCGTTGATCAGTTGTTGTATGAAGGTGTCCACAGCTCGTTCACACATGCAAAAAGCCCGCCACGTTGCTGCCATCCCCTTGATGAGGACGCAGCGACCAGCGGGCTGGAGAGATCGGAAGGATCAATGTCCGATCTTATCAGGACACGTTCAGAACAACGAAGGCCAGCGCAGGCTGTCCACCGTGAGGCGGATCAGCTTCTTCTTGGTGTCGGTGTAGGGCGGAAAGAACATCTTGGCCATCATGATCGGGCCAGCCTTGAGCACCGCCCGCTCGTGCGAGAAGGCCTTGAAGCCAAAGTGCCCGTGCGCGTTGCCAATGCCCGAGTTGTTGACGCCGCCGAACGGCAGGTTGCCGTGCGCGTAGTGCAGCACGCAGTGGTTGATGGCCACGCCGCCCGAACTGGTCTTTTGCAAAATCTGGCGCGTGCGTTCGTTATTGCGGCTCCAGATGTACAGCGCCAGGGGCTTGTGACCGGCGTTGATCTGGCGCACCACGGCGTCCAGGTCGCGGTAAGCGATCAAGGGCAGCACGGGGCCGAAAATCTCTTCGCTCATGATGCTGGCGTCAAGCGGCACCTGGTCGATCAGGGTGGGCGCGATGTAGCAGGTGGCGATGTCGATGTCGCCGCCGGTCAGCAGGTTGGCGCCCTTGGCTTGCGCCTCTTGCAGCAGAGCGGCCACGCGCTGGGTGTGGCGCTGGTTGATCACGCGGGTTAAGTGTGGGCTCTTGCGCTGCTCGGCCGGCGTGGCGCCGTAACGCTCGGCCAGCACCTTGCGGCACTCGGCCACGAAACCATCTTTGACCGATTCGTGCACAAAGACGTGGTCGGGCGCAACACAGGTCTGGCCACAGTTGGTGAACTTGCCCCACATCAGCGCTTCAGCGGCCAGGCGCAGGTTGGCGGTCTCGTCCAGGATGACGGGCGACTTGCCACCCAGCTCGAGCGTGACGCTGGTCAGGTTCTTGGCGGCAGCCGCCATCACCACCTTGCCCACGGCGGGTGAGCCGGTGAAGAAGATGTGGTCAAAGGGCAGGTCGAGCAGCACTTGCGAGGTCGGCAGGCTGCCTGCGAACAGGGCCACTTCTTCCGGGGGGAAGGTGGCGGCGATGATCTCGGCCATCACCACGCTGACCGCTGGTGTCATTTCCGAAGGCTTGAGGATCACCGTGTTGCCGGCGGCCAGGGCCGACACCATGGGGCCAAAGCACAGGTTGAGCGGGAAGTTCCAGGGCGCGATGATCAGGCTGCGGCCACGCGGCTGGTACTCGATCCAGGCCGAGGTCATGGCCGTGGCCATTGTGGGCCAGACCTTGGTGGGGCGCATCCACTTCTTGAGCGAGCCGATGGCGTGGCGGATCTCGTCCAGCACCGGCATGAACTCGGTTCCTTCGACTTCGGCCGAAGGCTTGCTGTAATCCTTGGCGAAGGCCGCGTAGAAGTCCTCGCGGCGGGCCATCATGGCGTCGCGCAGCTTCTTCAAACGGGCAATGCGCTCGGCCGCCGTGGACTCGCGCCACTTCAGCGCAGTGGCCAGTTGGCGGTCAAACACCTGACGGATCACGGCGGGGTCGGATTCCCCGGTGCTCGGGTCAACGACGTGCATCATGACTTGGGTCATCCTTGTCTCCAATAAGGTCGGATTCAAACAGACTTCACTGGGCAGCGGCCAGACCGGCTCGAAGCACACGGTCCACCAGTTCGGGCAAGGGCACGCCCGCTTGCTCGGCCTGAGCTTGCAGTTGCTTGACCAGGTCGGCGTTCAACTTCACGGCGAAAGGCACCAAACCATTGGCCTGGTCGATTTTGCGCTGTTCGCGGCGATCGGGCACGGAAGCGGCCGCGCTGCCAAAACGGCCGGACGAGGGCGACTGGCGCATCTGGTCCATGATTTTTGAGGCTTTGTTCTTTTCGAGATCAGTTTTTTTCATCAGCGGCAGGTTTCAAGGCCTGGACAATAAGTCGACAATCCCGCGATTGTGCACCGGCACCGCCCAGTCGTTCACCTTTTCATCCTCGCCAGACGCCAGGCTTCCCGGCAGGCGCAATCCGACGTCCCCTCAAATCCATGGCCACCTTGACACAAATCACCTTCGAGTTGCGCGGCGACTTCATCGCGCTGGACAGCCTGCTCAAGGCCACCGGCCTGGCCGAGAGCGGTGGGCGCGCCAAAACCATGGTCTCGGAAGGCATGATCCAGGTCGATGGCCAGGACGAACTGCGCAAGACCTGCAAGATCCGCGCAGGCCAGGTCGTCAGCCTGCATGGCGCCCGCATCCGGGTGGTCACGCCCGAGGAACCCCAGGAGACATCGCCATGAACCACCACATCTTCGACCAGGACCTGCCCCGCACCGAGGCCAATTTCGCGCCCCTGAGCCCGCTGTCATTCATCGAGCGCGCCGCCCTGGTTTACCCTGATCGCCTGGCCATTGTTCATGGCGCCCTGCGACAGACCTGGGCCCAAACCTACGCCCGTTGCCGACAATTGGCCAGTGCCTTGAGCCTGCGCGGCCTGGGCGTGGGCGACACGGTGGCCGTGATGCTGCCCAACACGCCGCCCATGATCGAAGCGCACTTTGGCGTGCCCATGTGCGGCGCGGTGCTCAATGCCTTGAATACCCGACTGGACGCCGAGGCCCTGGCCTTCATGCTGGACCATGGCGAGGCGCAGGCCGTGCTGGTGGACCGCGAGTTCAGCGCCGTCATGGCCAAGGCCTTGGCACTGCGCAAGTCCACACGCTCCTTGCTGGTGATCGACGTCGATGACGTGGTCCACACCGGCCCGGGCGAATGCATTGGCGAGCTGGACTATGAAGCACTGCTGGCCAGTGGCGACCCTGCCTTCAACTGGGCCTTGCCCACCGATGAGTGGAACGCCATCAGCCTGAACTACACCTCGGGCACCACCGGCAACCCCAAGGGCGTGGTTTACCACCACCGGGGCGCGGCCATGAACGCCGTCTCGGCCATCCTGGAATGGGACATGCCCAAGCACGCCGTCTACCTGTGGACGCTGCCCATGTTCCACTGCAACGGCTGGTGTTTTCCGTGGGCGGTGGCGGCGCGCGGCGGCGTGAACGTGTGCCTGCGCAAGGTCGATCCCAAGGCGGTGTTCGACGCTTTCCGCGAGCACCACGTCACCCACTACTGTGGCGCCCCCATCGTGCATGCCTCACTGGTGAACGCGCCCGAAGCGCTGCGCCAGGGCATCCCGCGCGGCATCCAGGCCATGGTGGCCGGTGCGGCACCTCCGGCGGCCATGATCGAAGGCATGGAGCAACTCGGCATCAACCTGACGCACGTGTATGGGCTGACCGAGGTCTATGGCCCGGCGTCCGTGTGCGTGAAGCACGAAGACTGGGACGCGCTGGACATTGGCGAGCGCGCACGGCTGAATGCCCGCCAAGGCGTGAACTACCACCTGCAACGCAGCGTGGCGGTGATGGATGCCAGCACCATGCAACCCGTGCCCATGGACGGTGAAACCATGGGCGAGATCATGTTCCGCGGCAACATCACGATGAAGGGTTACCTGAAGAACCCCACGGCCACGCAAGAGGCTTTTGCTGGCGGCTGGTTTCACACGGGTGATTTGGCGGTGCAGTACCCCGATGGCTACGTCAAGATCAAGGACCGCAGCAAGGACATCATCATCTCGGGCGGCGAGAACATTTCGTCGATCGAGGTGGAGGATGTGCTGTACCGGCACCCGGCGGTGCTGGCGGCGGCTGTGGTCGCCAAGCCCGACGACAAGTGGGGCGAAACGCCTTGCGCGTTCATTGAGTTGAAGGCAGATGCGCAGGTCACGGCCGAGGACATCGTGGCACATTGCAGGAAGCACCTGGCGGGGTTCAAGGTGCCCAAGGCGGTGGTGTTTGGCGAGTTGCCCAAAACCTCAACGGGCAAGATTCAGAAGTTTGAATTGCGCAAGGTGGCGGGGTCGGCTCGGGCGATTGACGCCTGAATCGTTGCGGGCACATGAAGCGCTTTGTGCTTTGTGATGCAGCGCGGGGCGCGGGCTGGGGCGGTCTCCGGCCCTTTGTTCGCCCCGCTGGTGGCGTGCAGCGGCTGCAATCTGTGCTGGGCCACCACGGCGGCAACGGACACCAGGCACACGCCCGCTGTAAACGCCACCCCGTTACCATGCCTCCGACTCATCCCCCGCCCCCCGCTAACCGACCGCCGCCCCTACCACTCGGGGCAACTGCTTCATCCCACCAATGAATTCAAACGGAATGTCGGCGTCGCTCAGCAAAGTGGCGCCATCGTGGAAGCTCACGGTGGTCGACCCATCGCGCTGCGTTTCCACCAGCACCTTCATCGGCAAATGCGGGTTGGCGTTCGAGGTGT
>NZ_JACMNS010000160.1 GCF_014378415.1 Aquabacterium sp. | reverse complement strand
GCCGCCGCCAAGAAAGTCGCTTGCAAGGGCGCCGGCCGCCCACGCGCCGACGAAGTCGAGGCCCGGCTGGAGAACCTCAAGCACACGGCCGGCCGCCTCTTCCTCGACAAAGGCTTCGGCAGCGTCAGTTTGGAGATGATTGCCCGTGAAGCGCGCGTGGCCGTGCGCACCATCTACATCAAGTTCGGCGGCAAGAACGGTTTGCTGAGCGCCCTGCTGCAAGACAAGCGCGCCCAGTTCTTCACCGGCATTGATCTGGACAAGGACCAGCGCCCCATCCGCGAGGTGCTCGACGATTTCTCGGCGCGGCTCTACAGCCTGTTGACGTCGCCCGAGGCCATGGCGCTGCAGCGCATGCTCGCCGCCGAGGCACGCGGCAATCCCGAAGTGGTCGAGACCTTTTTCGCCATGGGCCCGAACGTCACGCGCGACGCCATTGCGCGCTTCCTGAAACGCCCCGACGTGCGCGCCCAGTTGCTGGACGACCTGCCCGAAGACCAGTTGCCCGTGCACCTGATCAACTGCGTGCTGGGCGACCAGCTCTCACGCGTGTTGCGCGGTCAGCAAGAGGGCACGCCAGAGCAATGTACCGAGGCCCGGCTCAAGCGCATGGCGCTTTTCTACCGCAGCGTGCTGCGCTGACAGCTGCCCCATCAGGCCGCTTGACCGCAGTCGTTGCAGCCCGTGCCATGAACATGGCTTGAGGCGGCCTGCTTGAAAGCCGCCTCCCCGCGCGGCACCACGCGCAGCCAGGCTTCATCGCCCTGCTCGCCAAGCTTGAGGCGCAGCGCCTTGGCCGCCTTGACCATGTTGGACAAGGCCGCTTCGGTCTCGATCCAGCCCCGCGTCTTCAAACCGCAGTCAGGATTGACCCACAAGCGTTGCGGCGGAATCACCTCACAGGCGCGCTCCAGCAGCTTCTGCATGGCGTCCACGCCCGGCACACGCGGCGAGTGGATGTCGTACACGCCCGGCCCGATCTCGTTGGGGTAGTCAAAAGCCCCAAAACCATCCAGCAACTCCATGGCCGAGCGCGAGGTCTCGATGGTGATCACATCGGCGTCCATGGCCGCGATGGACGGCAGGATGTCGTTGAACTCGGCGTAGCACATGTGGGTGTGGATCTGGGTTTCATCCTTCACGCTGGCAGCCGTGATCTTGAAGGCGCGCACGGCCCATTCCAGGTAGGCGGCCCAGTCGCGCTGGCGCAAGGGCAGGCCTTCGCGGATGGCGGGCTCGTCGATCTGGATCACCTTGATGCCGGCCTTCTCCAAGTCAGACACTTCTTCGCGGATGGCCAGGGCCAGTTGCAGGGCGGTGGTCTCGCGGGGTTGGTCGTCACGCACGAAGGACCATTGCAGCATCGTCACGGGGCCGGTGAGCATGCCCTTCATGAGGCGGTCGGTGAGCGACTGGGCGTAGCGCGTGGTCTCGACCGTCATGGGTTCAGGGCGGAACACATCGCCGTAGATGATGGGCGGCTTGACGCAGCGTGAGCCATAGCTTTGCACCCAGCCGTTCTCGGTGAAGGCATAGCCCCACAGTTGCTCGCCGAAGTACTCGACCATGTCGTTGCGTTCGGCCTCGCCATGCACCAGCACGTCCAGGCCCAGCTCTTCCTGCTTGCGCACGGCCAGCTCGATCTCGCTGCGGATGCGTTGCAGGTAGTCCAGGGCGTTCAGCTCGCCACGCTTGTAGGCGGCCCGCGTCTGGCGGATGGACGCTGTCTGAGGGAAGGAGCCGATGGTGGTGGTGGGCAACGGCGGCAGTTGCAAGGCCTGGCGCTGCTTCTTGATGCGCTGAGCAAAGGGGCTGGCGCGGTGGACCATGCTGGTGGTCACGGCCGCCAAGCGCTTTTGCACCAGGGGGTTGAGCACGCGTTGGGACAGGCGGCGCGACGCTTGCGCGGCATCGGAGGCAGCCAGCTCGGCGGCCATGGCGGCTTCGCCCTGGTTCAGGGCTTGGCCCAGCACGTTCAACTCGCCCAGCTTCTCGGTGGCAAAGGCCAGCCAGGACTTGATCTCGGCATCCAGCTTCGACTCACTGGCCAATGACACCGGCGTGTGCAGCAAGGAGCACGATGGCGCCACCCAGAGGCGGTCGCCCAGCTCGGCTTGCAGCGGCTGCAACAGGGTGAGCACGCGGCGCAAGTCGGTGCGCCAGATGTTGCGGCCATCGATCACGCCCACCGACAGCACCGCCTCCTTGGGCAGCACCTGGCGCCAGGCATCAAGCTGCTGCGGCGCCCGCACCAGGTCGATGTGGAAGCCTTGCACTGGCAAATGCGCGGCCAACACGGCATGGTCGGCGGCCGTGTCGAAGTAAGTGGCCAACAAGAGCTTGACGCCCGTGCCGGCCAGGTCGGCATACGCCGGTGCATAAGCCGCGCGCCAGTTGGCGCCCAGGTCCAGGCACAGCGCGGGCTCGTCGATCTGCACCCAGCCAACGCCGAGGTCGGCCAGGCGGGTGAGGATGCGCTGGTAGGCGGCCACGATCTTGGGCAACAGGCTGAGGCGGTCAAAGCCGGCCACGTGCGACTTGGACAACCACAGGTAGGTGATCGGGCCGATCAACACCGGCTTGACGGCCAGGCCTTGCGCGAGGGCTTCGCCGATGTCGTCGAACAGCCAGTCCACGCCGCCGTCAAAGGTGGTTTGTGCGTCCAGCTCGGGGACCAGGTAGTGGTAGTTGGTGTCGAACCATTTGGTCATCTCCATCGCGGGCTGGGCCTGGTTGCCGCGCGCCAGCTCAAAGTACTGGCTCAGGCTCAGTTGCCGGGCATCGAAGCCAAAGCGCGTCGGCAAGGACCCGAGCAAGGCGGAGGTCGACAGCATCTGGTCGTACCAGGCGAAATCACCCACGGCCACGCTGTTCAGACCCGCATCCTTCTGCGCCTGCCAGTGGCGCTGGCGAAGCTGCACACCCACTTGGCGCAAAGCGGCATCGTCGGACTCGCCACGCCAGAACGATTCTTGCGCGAACTTGAGCTCGCGGTGGGCGCCAACGCGCGGGAAACCAAGGATGTGAGTGCGGGCCATGGAATCTCTCTGAAAAATGAGTGGGGATGCCTCGCAGTCTGCGCAAATGACCAATTTGAATCAAGCGACATGTTTTCACAATGAGTTGAATTTCATTCATGTATCACTTGCCGCTAGGTTCAGGCGGCCAGATCGGTCGATCGTGCTGCAGCATTTGCTGGTCAGGTTGGTCGGTGGCTCAACGACCAGGTCAAGCGGCCCTGCTTGCCCAAAGGCGCGTTGGGAACACCCATTGCCACAGCACAGGGGCCACGGACCAACTTGTTCGAGGAATCCCGCCCCCACGGGCATTCAACTTCTGAGGAAACATCATGAGCAAACTGAGCAAAGGCTTGACCATCACCGCCGTGACCGCCGCTTTGGCAGGAGGCATTGGCTTCGCTTACGCGCAATCGTCAGGTCAGGGCGACGCCGGCGCCACTGACTCTACCGGCACGATGAGCACCCCGCCAACCACCGGCATGAGCAACGATGGGACCACGAACGGCACAACCACCAATCGCCTGAACCGCGGCCCTGCTGGCACCAACGGCACGGTCAATAGGACCGGTGGCAGCGCCAACGATGGCCTGAACAACATGCCCGCGACCGGCGCTGGCACCAACACTGGCACCAACGAAACGACCGCACCCGTCATGAGCCCTGAACGCCCACCCCGCGCAGACCGCAACTAATCCAGGTGTGGTTTGGTTGTAGCCAACAAACCGGGTCACGAGCCCGGTTTGTTGGTTTTCAAGGCACTGAACACCTCACGTGCTGACCGGGTTTCGGGCATCACGTACACCACACCTCGGCGCCCCCGGAAAGCCGGGTTCACCACGGTGTTGAAGAAAGCCACCGGAACGTTGATGCAGCCGTAGGAGATTCGGTTGTCGGCCGGGGTGGCTGTGGCCAAACGCTGCAGACGGCGCTCCTTCGGGTTGGTCGCACGCACCCGGTGCATCGAGACCGCAGCGTCATAGTCGACCCAGAAAATATCCTCACCTTGCGCGTTGCGCCCCGCCTCGACGACAAAGCGACCGGCTGGCGTGGTTCGCTCTGAAGCGCGGATATCTTCGATCTTGCGTTTGCCAATGCCAGGGACTGAGTCATCGCCACGGGCACTGCCCAGCAAGACGGGCGACGACGCAAGCATCGCTCCAGTGGCTTCAAACACAAACAGCCTGGCCTGCACCTTGTCGAGGATGGCAAAGGGTTGCCCACGGCTGTCGTTCGTCCGCGTCACCGAAGTGGCCAACTCCTGAACGGGGGCAGAAACCTTTTCAAAGGACCAGGCCGACAAGGTAAAAGTTGCACACGCCATGCCCAACAACAGGGGCCCCAGGGCCGCAGCGGATCGATGGATCTGAATCATGGGCAACCTGGGAGTTGAAAACAAACTACCAGAGCAACTGCCGCGCCTGCTCAACCGGAGGCGGGCACGTGGATTGCCGCACGTCTTCAGAATCAAGCGAACCATGGCGCAGAGGCACAACGTGTTGACCGACCAAGACCTGTACCTGTTTGGCGAAGGCACTCATGCCAGGCTGCATGACAAGATGGGTTGCCACCTGCGGCATGAGCAGGAGGGCGCAAAGTTTCGCGTCTGGGCGCCCAATGCGACCAGCGTGTCCGTCATTGGCGACTGGAACCACTGGGACGCCCAGGCCGATCCCTTGACCGCCCGCCACGACCACAGTGGCGTGTGGGAGGGGGCGGCCGCCCAAGCCCGCCATGGTCAGGCGTACAAATACCGCGTCCATGGCTTGGGTGGACACCATGTGGCGGACAAGGCCGACCCGTTCGCGGTATACGCGGAAGTCTCGCCCGCCCAAGGATCGCGCGTGTGGTCGCTGCAATACGCCTGGAGCGACGAAGCCTGGATGGGCGAGCGGCACCGACGCAACAGCCTGGACGCGCCCATGTCGATTTACGAATTTCACGCGGGCTCGTGGCGGCGCGGCCAAGACCCGGTGAACTACCGCGACTTGGCGCACTCCTTGGCCGACTACGTTGAACAGATAGGCTTCACGCACGTGGAGCTGATGCCCATCACGGAACATCCCTTCTATGGATCATGGGGCTACCAGACCACCGGCTACTTCGCCCCCACTTCTCGCTACGGCACCCCACAAGACTTCATGTACTTCGTGGACCACTTGCACCAGCGGGGCATTGGCGTGATCCTGGACTGGGTGCCTTCGCACTTCCCCACCGACGAACACGGCCTGCATTACTTTGATGGCACCCACCTGTTCGAACATGCCGACCCGCGCCAAGGCTTTCACCCGGAGTGGAGTTCCAGCATCTTCAACTACGGGCGTGGTGAGGTGCGCAGCTTCCTGATCTCTTCGGCCATTTTCTGGCTGGAGAAGTACCACATCGATGGCCTGCGCGTGGACGCTGTGGCCTCCATGCTTTACCTGGACTACGCCCGCAAGGATGGCGAGTGGATCCCCAACCAGCATGGTGGCAAGGAGAACCTGGAAGCCGTCGATTTCTTGCGCAAGCTCAACGAGGCCGTCTACCGCGAACATCCCGACGTGGTCACCATCGCAGAAGAATCAACCGCCTGGCCGATGGTGTCTCGGCCCACTTCGATGGGCGGCCTGGGCTTTGGCATGAAGTGGAACATGGGCTGGATGCACGACACCTTGGCCTTTATGCACCAAGACCCCATTCACCGCAAGCACCACCTGGGCAAGCTGACTTTCTCGCTGGTGTATGCCTTCAACGAGAACTTCGTGCTGCCTTTGTCGCACGACGAGGTGGTGCATGGCAAAGGGTCACTGTTGGGCAAGATGCCGGGCGACCCATGGCAGCGCTTCGCCAATCTGCGCGCCATGTACGGCCTGATGTGGACACACCCGGGCAAGAAGTTGATGTTCATGGGCGGTGAGTTCGCGCAGGAGCGTGAATGGACGCACGAGGGCCAACTCGATTGGGGATTGATCGATCAGCCCGAGCACCAAGGCATCCAGCGTTTGATCACCGAGTTGAACCGCGTCTACCGCGGCGAGCCGGCGTTGCACCAGATCGACTTCACCGACGCGGGGTTTGAGTGGATCGAAGGCAATGACATGAGTGCCACGGTGGTGGTCTTTCTGCGCAAAGGCCAGCCAGGAACCGCCCCCTTGCTGGTGGCGGTGAACCTGACCCCCTTGCCGCGCGAGCACTACCAGGTGGGGGTGCCCACCGCAGGCCATTGGCGCGAGATTTTCAACAGCGATGCCCAGGAGTTTGGCGGCTCGGGTTGGGGCAACCTGGGCGGGGCAGACACCCAGCCTGAAGAGTCGCACGGCCGGCCTCACTCGCTGCAACTGATCTTGCCGCCCCTGTCCACCATCATCCTCAAACTGGAGGCGCATGGCCACGCCCTCTAGCAAGCGCCCCGCCCCAACGGACCTGATCCCCAACGAGGAAGACCGACAACGTGCGGTGATCGACGCGGTGCTGCCAGCGGTCGACGCCGGCCGCTTCGCTGTCAAGGCCATCGCGGGTGAGCCCATGCGCATCCAGGCCAACTGCTTCACCGATGGGCACGATGTGTTGCGCGTGATGCTGCTGTGGCGGCCCGAAGCTCAGGCCACCATGCAGGAAGTGGAGATGGCACTCGACAGCAATGACGAGTGGTTCGCCAGCTTCACCCCCGAGGCACCCGGCCGCTACTTCTACAGCGTGGCGGCCTGGGTCGATCATTTCGAATCATGGCGCCACGAGTTGACGCGCCGAGTCGATGAGGAGGACATCCGCATCGCCGCGCTGGTGGGGGCCGATTTGATCGACGATGCCGCCAAGCGCGCCAAGGCCACCGACCAGACCGAACTCATGGCCTGGGCCAGGCAACTGCGCCAAAGCGGTGGCGAGGCTCAAGCGCTCAAAGCCCTGGCCTTGGACGAGGCACGGGCGGCCGTGGCGCGCCGCCATCCCGACCGCCAACTGGCCACGCAGTTCCCCATCGAGTTGCCCCTGGTGGCCGACCGCGAACGCGCCCGCTTCAGCACCTGGTACGAACTCTTCCCCCGCTCAACCTCGTCCGAACCCGGCCAGCACGGCAGCTTCAAGGATGTGGAACAACGCCTGCCTTACGTCGCAGAGATGGGTTTTGACGTGCTGTACTTTCCGCCCATCCACCCCATCGGCCGCGAGAAGCGCAAAGGCCGCAACAACGCCCTGACCACTGAGCCCGGCGATGTGGGCAGCCCCTGGGCCATCGGCGCTTTAGAAGGTGGACACAAAGATGTGCTGCCCGAGCTGGGCACCATGGAGGACTTCCGATCCCTGGTCAGCAAGGCCAAGGACTTGGGCCTGGAGATCGCCCTGGACATCGCCTTCCAGTGCGCCCCTGATCACCCTGAGGTCAAGGCCCACCCCGAATGGTTCCGCTGGCGGCCCGATGGCACCGTGCAATACGCCGAGAACCCGCCCAAGAAATACCAGGACATCTACCCCTTCAACTTCGAGACCTACGACTGGCGCGCCCTGTGGCAAGAACTCAAAAGCGTGTTCGACCACTGGATCGCCCAAGGTGTGACCATCTTCCGTGTCGACAACCCGCACACCAAGGCCTTCCCTTTCTGGGAATGGGCCATCACCGCCATCAAGCGTGAACACCCCGAGGTGCTCTTCCTGGCCGAGGCCTTCACACGGCCCAAGGTCATGCACCGCCTGGCCAAGCTGGGCTATTCGCAGTCGTACACCTACTTCACCTGGCGCCACACCAAGCAGGAGTTGACCGAATACTTCACCGAGCTGTCGCAAGGCCCCGGCAAGGACTACTTCCGCCCCAATGTGTGGCCCAACACGCCCGACATCCTGAGCGAGCACCTGCATGCCGGCGGGCGCCCCATCTTTGCGCTGCGCCTGGTGCTGGCCGCCACCTTGTCGTCCAGCTATGGCCTCTATGGCCCGGCCTACGAACTGCTGGACAACGTGCCCCGCAGCAATGGCAGTGAGGAATACCTCAACTCCGAAAAGTACCAGTTGCGCCATTGGGGCGACTGGGATGTCGCCAGACCCGACAGCCTGGCCCAGTTCATCGCCAAGGTCAACGCGATCCGCCGCGCCAACCCGGCCCTGCAGTCCAACGACAGCCTGCGCTTCTTCAGCACCGACAACGACCAGCTCATCGCTTATTCGAAGCAGACGGACAAGCAAACGGCGGATGGCGACAACCTCATCCTGAGCATCGTCAACCTGGACCCGCACAACCCCCAGTCGGGCTGGGTCACCCTGGACGCCGAAGCCTTGAAGCTCAGCCCCACCTCCCACTACGAAGTGCACGACCTGCTCAGCGACCAACGCTTCACCTGGCAGGGTTTGCGCAACTTCGTCATACTGGATCCGAGGCAAACGCCAGCCCATGTCTTCCGCTTGCGAAAGCGGGTGCAGGACGAACGCCACTTCGACAACTTCGCCTGAGAGCGCGACGATGAACGCACCGCGAACACCGCACCTGGAAGAAGCCGAACAAGGCGCCACCACGCCGGTGACGGATGCCGCCCTTTGGTACAAAGACGCGGTCATCTACCAGCTCAACGTCAAGGCCTTTTTTGATTCCAACGACGATGGCGTGGGTGATTTCAAAGGCGTGGCCGCCAAGCTGGACTACGTGAAAGACCTGGGCGTCAACACCCTCTGGCTGATGCCCTTCTACCCCTCGCCCTTGCGCGACGATGGCTACGACATCTCTGGCTACGACGACATCCACCCGCAGTACGGCACGCTGGACGACTTCAAGCTGATGCTGGCCGAGGCGCACAAGCGCGACCTCAAGGTCATCACCGAGCTGGTCATCAACCACACCTCCGACCTGCACCCCTGGTTCATGGCCGCTCGCAAAGCGCCACCCGGCTCGCCCGAGCGCGACTTCTACGTGTGGAGCGACACCGACCAGAAATACCTTGGCACCCGCATCATCTTCACCGACACCGAGTCCTCGAACTGGACCTGGGACCCGATCGCCAAGGCCTATTACTGGCACCGCTTTTTCAGCCACCAGCCCGACCTCAACTTCGACAACCCGCTGGTGTTGGAGGCCATCTTCAAGACCATGCGCTTCTGGCTGGACATGGGCGTAGACGGCTTCCGCCTGGATGCCATCCCCTACCTGATCGAGCGCGACGGCACCAACAACGAGAACCTGCCCGAGACGCACAACATCATCAAGCAGCTGCGCGCCGCCATTGACGCCAGCTACCAAAATCGATTCCTGCTGGCCGAGGCCAACCAGTGGCCCGAGGATGTGCGCGAGTACTTCGGCGATGGTGACGAGTGCCACGCGGCCTACCACTTCCCCTTGATGCCGCGCATCTACATGGCCATTGCGCAAGAGGATCGCTTCCCGGTGACCGAGATCATGCAGCAGACGCCGGACATCCCCGACAGCTGCCAGTGGGCGATTTTTTTGCGCAACCACGACGAGCTCACGCTGGAGATGGTGACCAGCAAAGAGCGCGACTACATGTACAACACCTACGCGGCCGACCCGCGTGCGCGCATCAACCTGGGCATCCGGCGCAGACTGGCGCCCCTGATGGAAAACAACATCGACACCATCAAGCTGATGAACAGCCTGCTGCTGTCGATGCGCGGCTCGCCCATCATCTATTACGGCGATGAGCTGGGCATGGGTGACAACGTCTTCATTGGCGACCGCAACGGCGTGCGCACCCCGATGCAGTGGAGCCCCGACCGCAACGCCGGCTTCTCGCGCGCCGACCCGCAGCGCCTGTACCTGCCGCCCATCATGGACGCCGTCTACGGCTACCAGGCCGTCAATGTCGAATCGCAGATGCGCGATCCATCATCGCTGCTCAACTGGATGCGCCGCATGTTGGCCGTGCGCCAGACCAGCCAAGCCTTTGGCCGCGGCGAGCTCAACTTCCTCAAGCCCGGCAACCGCAAGGTGCTGGCCTACATGCGCGAGCATGGCGAGGACACCATCCTGTGCGTGGCCAACCTCAGCCGATCGGCCCAGCCGGTCGAACTTGATTTGTCGCGCTTCAAAGGCCGCGTGCCGGTCGAGATGCTGGGCCGCACCGCCTTTCCGCCCGTCGGCGACCTGCCCTACTTGCTGACCATCCCCGCGCATGGTTTCTACTGGTTCAAACTGAGCACCGACGTCAGCGTGCCCAGTTGGCACCAGGACCGCACGCCCACCGAAGAGCTGCCCGTGCTGGTGCTGTTCGATGGTTGGCTCAGCCTGTTCCGCGACCAGGTCGTGCCCTGGCGCATTGGCCTGGCCATCAAGACCCGCGCCCAGTTTGAGAACCAGATGCTGCCCCGCTACATCGAGACCCAGCGCTGGTACGCCGCCAAAGGCGCGGCCATCAAAAGCGCGGGCATCGTTGATTGCGCCGTGTGGGAAGCGGGCCGCCACAGCTGGCTGCTGACCATTGTCGACATCGACGGTGCTGGCCAGGACGGCTCCGCCTACTTCCTGCCCCTGGCCATGGCCTGGGAGGACAAGGACGAAGAGCGCATGCGCGGCCTGGCCGTGTCCGCCGTGGCGCGGGTGCGCCAGCAAGCCAGTGTGGGCCTGATGGCCGATGCTTTTGCCGACGAGGTTTTCTGCCGCGCTCTGCTGCAGGCCATCGCCACCAACCAAACCTTGGATACGGACAAAGGCCAGCTCCACTTCCGTGCCACCGACCTGTTCAACACGCTGGTCGGCGATGAGCTCAAAGCCCTGCCCATTGGCAAGCCGCAAGCGCAAAGCAGCAACACCATCGTCACCGTGAACGAACGGCTGTTCCTCAAAGGCTACCGCCGCATCCGCGTTGGCGTGAACCCGGAAGTGGAAATCGGCCGCTTCCTGACCCAGGTCGTCAAGTTCCCGAACTGCGTGCCCGTGGCCGGTGCGCTGGAGTACACCGCCAACGGCGGCACCGTCATGACCTTGTTCATTGTGCAAGCCTATGTGCCCAACCAGGGCGATGGCTGGACCTACACCACCGGCTACCTGCAGCGCCACCTGGAGATGCGCCGCACCAGCCTGGAGTCCGTGCCCGAAGGCGTGCATGGCGCCTACCTGGCCCTGGTCGCCACCCTGGGCTTGCGAACCGCGCAACTGCACCGAGCTTTCGCCCAACGCACCGGCAACCCGGCCTTCGAGCCCGAACCGCTGACCGCCGCTGACCTGCACGCCTACCGCCAACACATCAGCGCCGATGCCCAAGCCGCACTCGCCTTGCTGCAAAGCAAGCTGAGCCACCTGGACAGCCCTGAGGTGCAACAAGAAGCCCAGCAAGTGCTCGCTGCCCGCGACCAGATCCAGCAGTGCATCCAACACTTCACCACCGACACACCCCGCGCCCTCAAGACCCGCTTCCATGGCGACTACCACCTCGCCCAGGTCTTGCTCACCAAGAACGATTTCGTCATCATCGACTTCGAAGGCGAACCGGGCCGCAGCTTCGCCGAGCGTCGCATCAAACAATCGCCCTTGCGCGATGTGGCCGGCATGCTGCGATCCTTCAGCTACGCCCGTCTGAGCGCACTGCGCGCCTCGGCCGTGAACGATGAAGAGCTGAGCACACTGGCGCCCTTCGCGGCCGAATGGGAAGCCCAGGCTCGACGCGCCTTCCTCACCGCCTATGCCCAAGCCAACCGGGGCGCGGGCCTGCACGACACCCTGCAGTCCGGCCAAGGTTTGTTAGGTTTGTTCGAACTTGAGAAAGCGCTGTACGAACTGCGCTACGAGCTGAACAATCGCCCAGATTGGGTGCGCATCCCGCTGCAGGGCATCCTCAGCATCCTTCAGGTGCCCAGCTAGGAGAACGAATCCATGGACAGAGTCGACGTGTACCTCGAACCCGTGAGGGCCTTCATGCACGAGCTGGGGGCTTTCCTGCCCCGGTTGGGCGTGGCCCTGGTGGTCATGCTGCTGGGCATCCTGCTGGCCAAGGCCGCGCGCTTCGCCATCCAGCGCGGCCTGCGCGCCATCAACTTCCACATCCTGACCAAACGCTCGGGCATGGACAATTTCCTGAAAAGAGGCGGCACCCTGATCGACACGGTGGATCTGTTCGGCCTCCTCGCTTATTGGCTCGTCATCTTGATCGCGCTGGTGGTGGCCTTCAACGGCCTGGGCCTGACCCACGTGACCGAATTGCTGGGCCGCGTGATGTGGTTCGTGCCCAAGGTCATCGTGGCGTTGCTGATCCTGGCCTTTGGCGCCTACTTCGCGCGCTTCGTGGCCAATGCCGTCTACACCTACTGCGAGAACGCCGGCATCCACGATGGCGATTCCCTGTCCCGGCTGGCCCGATACGCCATCATGGCCTTTGTGGTGATGATCGCGTTGGACCAGATGGAAGTGGGCGGCACCATCATTCGAGATGCCTTCCTCATCGTGCTGGGCGGCGTCGTGCTGGCCATTGCTTTGGCGTTTGGGCTGGGCGGGAGAGAATGGGCGGCGGCCCGCCTGGAAGAATGGTGGCCCACCAAGCAGCGTGACAGGATTCCCTGAGCAACCCATGAACAGCCCTTGTCTGGATGAAGACACCCTGGTGAACCGCTGCACCCGCGAGTCACTGGATTTGCTGCGGCGCAACCTCACACCGCGCGGCATCCTCGCGGCCAGCCGCACCGAGGCCGCCGAAGCACGCAGCTACACCCGCGTGTTTGGCCGCGACGCCGCCATCTGCGTGCTGGCCATGGCCGGCAGCGGCGATGCGGTGCTGGAGCAAGGCGCGGTGGCCAGCCTGGATTCGCTGGCCGATTTGCAAGCCCGCAACGGCCAGATCCCCAAGTACGTGGACCCCGAAGGCCAGGACGCCGACTTCTGGTACCTGGGCTGCATCGACGCCACCTTGTGGTGGCTGATCGCCGTGGACCACGTGCGCCGCCATGGCCAGGTACAGGGCATGGCCGAGCGCTGGCAACCCCAAGTGGCGCTCGCCATCAACTGGCTGATGGCGCAAGAACACCAGAAGTTCTTCTTGCTGCAGCAAAACGAGGCCAGCGACTGGGCCGACATCATGCCGCGCTCGGGCTTCGTGCTGTACACCAACGCCTTGTGGTACCGCGTCAAGCTGCTGTTCGAGCTGCCCCGCCTGGCAGAGACGCACTACCACTTCAACCACCTGTTCCACCCCTTCAAGCGCGACCTGCCCGAGTACCGCCGTGGTCGCCTGCTGAGCCACTACGCGCGGCGCGGTCAGCGCAACCCGGGCCTGTACCTCAGCTTTGTGAACCTGTCTTTCGTGGGCGACGAGGGCGATGTGTTTGGCAACATCCTGGCCGTGCTGTATGGCCTGGCGGGTGATTCAATGGCGCAAGAGGTGGTGAAGACGCTGCAGACGGCCGAAGTGGCCAACCCCTACCCGGTGCGCGCCGTGACCACGCCCATTGACGCCGACCACGAGCTGTGGCGCGCCTACATGGGCCGCCACAATCAAAACCACCCGCACCAGTACCACAACGGCGGCATCTGGCCTTTCATCGGTGGCTTCTGGGCGCTGACGCTGGCCGGTTTGGGCAAGAAGGCGCTGGCCGAGCAGGAACTGGCCAAGCTCGCCCATGTCAACAGCCTGGACGATTGGCGCTTCACCGAGTGGTTCCATGGGCAGACGCTCAAGCCGATTGGCATGGCGGGGCAGAGCTGGAATGC
>NZ_JACMNS010000159.1 GCF_014378415.1 Aquabacterium sp. | reverse complement strand
GCTGCCCAGCCGCTCGATGCGATGGGCCCGGCCGTGCGGACCCTTGTTGACAGCTACAACCTCGATATCGCCAGCATTGCCGCCAGCGGCCGCGACGGCCGGTTGACCAAGGGCGACGTGCTGGCGGCGATCGAGGCCGGAACCGCCAGGGTGCGCGGTGCCGTGGCGGCGGCGCCATCGGGCGCCGTTGCCGCGGCCCGTACTGCTGCGCTCCTCGCGGCGCCGGCGCGCCGGGAGGAGCGCGTCCGCATGACGCGCCTGCGCCAAACCATCGCGCGGCGCCTCAAGGAAGCCCAGAACAGCGCTGCGATGCTGACGACCTTCAACGACGTCGACATGACCGCGGTGATGGCGGCGCGCGCCCGCTACAAGGACCTGTTCGAGAAGAAGCACGGCGTCCGCCTTGGTTTCATGAGCTTTTTTGCCCATGCTGTCGTCATGGCGCTGCGCGATGTGCCGGCCGTCAACGCTCGCATCGATGGCGAGGAGATCGTCTATCACGACTATGCCGACCTCGGCATCGCGGTGTCGTCGCCCGGTGGCCTGGTGGTGCCGGTGTTGCGCAACGTCGATCAGATGACCTTCGCAGAGATCGAAAAGAAGATCGCCGAATTTGGCGTCAAGGCGCGTGATGGCAAGTTGAGCCTGGAAGATCTGACCGGCGGCACCTTCTCCATCTCGAATGGCGGTGTGTTCGGCTCGATGCTGTCCACCCCGATCATCAACCCGCCTCAGTCGGCCATCCTGGGCGTGCATGCCACGAAGGATCGCGCCGTGGTCGAGAACGGTCAGATCGTGATCCGCCCGATCAATTACCTGGCCATGTCGTACGACCACCGCATCATTGACGGCCGCGAAGCCGTGCTGGGCCTGGTCGCCATGAAGGAAGCGCTGGAAGACCCGGCCCGCCTGCTGTTCGACATCTGACCCCATAACTTGTTTTTTGCGGCCGGGCGCGCCTCACAAGGGCGCGCTCCGGACTTGCAAACCCAGGAGATTTCCCCATGTCCCAAGAATTCGACGTCATCGTCATCGGCGGTGGCCCTGGTGGCTACATTGCCGCGATCCGAGCTGCCCAACTGGGCTTCAAAGTCGCTTGCCTTGACGAGTGGAAGAATGCCAAGGGCGGCCCCGCACCGGGTGGCACCTGCACGAACGTGGGTTGCATCCCGTCCAAGGCCTTGCTGCAGTCGTCCGAGCACTTTGACCACGCCTCGCACCACTTCGCCGACCATGGCATCAAGGTCGAAGGCCTGAGCCTGGACCTGGCCAAGATGCTGTCGCGCAAGGACACCGTCGTCAAGCAGAACAACGACGGCATACTCTATTTGTTCAAGAAGAACAAGATCACCTTTTTCCATGGCCGTGGCTCGTTCGCCAAGGCGGCTGATGGCGGCTACGAAATCGCCGTGGCCGGCGACAAGCCCGACACCCTCAAGGGCAAGCACATCGTCATCGCCACGGGCTCTAACGCTCGCCAGTTGCCAGGCGCAGCGTTTGACGAACAGCAGATCCTTTCGAACGACGGTGCCTTGAGCATTGCCGATGTGCCCAAGAAATTGGGCGTGGTCGGCTCTGGCGTGATCGGCCTGGAGATGGGTTCGGTGTGGCGCCGCTTGGGCGCTGAAGTCACCATCCTGGAGGCGCTGCCAGGTTTCCTGGGCGCGGTTGATGAGCAGGTGGCCAAAGAGGCCCAAAAGATCTTCACCAAGCAAGGCTTGAAGTTCCAGTTCAGCGTCAAGATCAGCGAGGTCAAGGCGGGCAAGAAGGGCGTGTCCGTGGCTTACACGGACGCTGCTGGTGCCGAGCAAAAGCTGGACGTGGACAAGCTCATTGTCTCGATTGGCCGGGTGCCCAACACCATCGGTCTGAATGCCGAGGCCGTGGGCCTGAAGCTGGATGAACGCGGTGCCATCTTGGTGGACGACGACTGCAAGACCAACCTGCCCAATGTGTGGGCGGTGGGCGATGTGGTGCGTGGTCCCATGCTGGCGCACAAGGCAGAAGAAGAGGGCGTGGCGGTGGCCGAGCGCATCGCAGGCCAGCATGGCCACGTCAACTTCAACACGATTCCCTGGGTGATCTACACCAGCCCGGAGATCGCCTGGGTCGGCAAAACCGAACAGGCGTTGAAAGCGGAGGGGCGGCCCTACAAGGCCGGTTCCTTCCCCTTTGCCGCCAATGGTCGCGCACGCGCGCTGGGCGACACCACCGGTTTCGTGAAGTTCCTGGCCGACGAGAAGACGGATGAAATCCTGGGCGTTCACATCATTGGCCCGCAGGCCAGTGAACTGATCTCCGAGGCCGTGGTGGCCATGGAGTTCAAGGCCAGCGCCGAGGACATCGCTCGCATCTGCCACGCTCACCCGTCGCTGAGCGAGGCCACCAAGGAAGCCGCCCTGGCCGTGGATAAGCGAACCTTGAATTTCTGATTTCTGGCATCATCGGTCAAAACAAAGGGGCGGCCGCCAAGGTCGCCCCGATTTTTTCATGGCATCACAGCACTCCAACATCATCGTCACCGACCTGTATCACCAGAGCTTGAAGGAGCGGGGATACGAGGCCGACGCGGCCCAACTCAAGGGCATCGCCGCTTTGCAGCGTTGCCAGGATGAATGGGCGGTCTACAAATCGCAGCGGTCCAACGCCCTGACCAAGATGCTGCGCTACCCCAATCTGCCCAAGGGGGTGTACCTTCAAGGCGGGGTGGGGCGCGGCAAGAGCTTCATCATGGATTGCTTCTTCCAGGCCGTGCCGCTGGAGCGCAAGACGCGTCTGCATTTTCACGAGTTCATGCGCGAGGTGCACCGGCAGCTGCATGAGCTGAAAGGCCAGGCCGACCCGCTGGAGATCCTGGCCAAACGCATGGGGCGCCGCCACCGCATCATTTGCTTCGACGAGTTCCATGTGTCCGATGTGACCGACGCGATGATCCTGTACCGCCTGCTGGACGCGATGTTCCGCAACCGGATGAGCATCATCATCACGTCCAACTTCCACCCCGACAAGCTGTATCCCAATGGTCTGCACCGCGACCGCATCCAGCCTGCCATTGAGCTTTTGAAAAGCCAGCTGGAGGTGGTCAATGTGGACAACGGCACCGACTACCGCCAGCGCACGTTGGAATTGGCCAAGCTCTACCTGACCCCGTTGGGCCCAGATTTGGATCGTCAGCTGACGGAGATCTTCAATCAGCTGGCCGAGTCTGCTGATGAAGATCCAAGTTTGAACATCGAGCACCGCGTGCTGAAGGCCCGGCGGCGTGCCGGCGGCGTGGTGTGGTTTGATTTCCAGACCTTGTGCGGGGGGCCTCGCTCACAAAACGATTACCTGGAGCTGGCCACGCGCTTTCACACCATTGTGCTCAGCGATGTGCCGCACATGCCGGTGCGCCTGGCCGCCGAAGCCCGGCGCTTCACGTGGTTGGTCGATGTGCTCTACGACCGGCGAGTCAAGCTGGTGGTCTCGGCTGCGGTGCCGCCTGAGCAGCTTTACGCCGAGGGGCCTTTGGCGCACGAGTTTCCGCGCACGGTATCCCGCCTGAACGAGATGCAGTCCAAGGAATACTTGAGCGAAGAAAAACGCAATGTTGATACTTCACTGACCTGAAGTCAGTTCGAGGATTCGACCCGCACCAGCGCCAGCGACAAGTTATCGCCACCCGCCCGTGCGCGGTGTCGTGCCTTGCCCACCAGCATCTCTGCTGCCTCGCGGGGCGGCAATGTGTGCACGATGGCGCCCAGTTCTTTGGGTGTGAAGTAGTGCCAAAGACCATCGCTGCAGGCTAGCAGCGAGTCGCCCACTTTCAGTTGATGGATGTGGTGGATGGTGGTTGGTGGATCTTGCTGGGTGCCCAGGCACCCTGTCAGCAGGTTGGACTGAGGGTGCACATTGGCTTCTTCTTCGCTGATCTGGCCTTCGTTGACCAAGCGTTGAACGAAAGAATGGTCTATGGTCCGGTGCACCATTTCCGGCCCGCGAAAGTGATAAACGCGGGAATCACCCGCGTGCACCATCACTGCCGACAAATCGGGGTTGACGATGAAGGCCGCCACCGTGCTGTGGGGCTCTTCTTCGAACGCGATGGCCGTGAGTTTGATCATGAGGTGGGATTCCTCGACCAATTGCTGCAGGTTTTGGCCAGCCTCGTCCTTGGAGGGAACGTAGCGGTCAAACACTTGGCGCGAGGTCATGATCACCTGATCGGCGGCTTTGCGGCCACCGCTTTTGCCGCCCATGCCATCGGCCACGACCGCCAGCAAACAGCCAGAAGCCCGGGGGTGAGGCAAGATTTCGACCTGGTCTTGCTGATAGGGCCTGTCGCCTTTGTGGATGCCGGTGGCGGCCACAAGGCGATAACTGGTCGGTGTCGGAGTCATTAGAAAACTATAATCCCTAAATGATGGGGTCCGAGGGGCGGCGAGCCTTCGGGTCATCCCTTGTTCAGGCGCCTGTCAGCGAGTACCGTTGCGTACCAGATGCAAGAAAACCTGCATTTCCCTCATCGCCAGTTGATCGAGTTACGCATGGAACATGCCGATCTCGACAACTTGATCGATCTGGCGGCCGAACAGGCCCCCGTGGACGAGCTGACTTTGCGTCGGCTCAAGAAACGCCGGCTGTTGCTGCGGGACCGCATAGCGCGCCTTGAGCGCGATCTAGAGCCGAAGGAGCCTGCCTGAGGCGCCTCGATCAGGTGTTGGATGGCGCGATGGCTTCCAGCAGTTCGGTTTCCAGCCTCAATTGCGATCGATCCTGACGCAAGCCGGGGCCGGTGACCAGGAAGGTGTCTTCCACGCGCTCACCCAGCGTGCTGACTTTGGCCAGTTGAACGTTGACCTGGTTGCGCGCCAGCACGCGGGCGATCACATAAAGCAGTCCTGAGCGGTCGCTGGCGGACACGCTGAGCAGCCAGCGCTGGGCGCGCTCGTCAGGCCGCAGGCTCACGCGGGGCGGGACAGGGAATGATTTGACTCGCCGTGACAGTCGGCCTTTGCTGGGTTCGTGCAAGGGCAGATCGGACGCGCAGGCTTCGGCCAACTGGTTCTCAACCAGGGCAATCAGGTCGCGGTAGTGAACGCCTTCCTGGCCGGAGTTGGGGGCGGACATGATCTGGAAGGTGTCCAGCGCATAGCCACTGTTGGTGGTGTGGATGCGGGCATCTTGAATGGTGAAGCCAGCCCGGTCAAAGTAGCCGCAGATGCGGGCGAACAGGTCAGCCCGGTCGGGGGCGAACACCAGCACTTGCAAGCCTTCGCCAGCCGGCGACAGGCGTGCCCGAACAATGGGAATGGGGGTGTCCACCAGTTGCCAAAGGCAGCGCGTGTGCCAGGCGATGTCCGGGGCGTCGTGGCGCGCGAAGTAGCTCATGTCCAGTGTCTTCCACAAGGACAATTCGATGCCTTGGGGCAGGTAGTACAGGGCAAGCGAGTGCCTGGCTTGCTGCTTGCGGCCTTCAATCTCGGCGTCCATGTGCGGCCGGGCGCCACCCAGGGCGCGCAGGGCCAGCTTGTACAGGTCTTCCAGCAGCTTGCCTTTCCAGGCATTCCAAACTTTGGGGCTGGTGCCCCGGATGTCGGCCACGGTCAACAGGTACAGGGCGGTGAGCGCGCGTTCGCTGCCCATGCGCTTGGCAAAAGCCTGGATGACATCCGGGTCACTGAGGTCTTCTTTTTGCGCCACGCGGGACAGGGTCAGGTGTTCGCCTACCAGGAACTGGATCAGCTTGGTGTCCTCAAGACTGATGCCCTGGGCTTTGCAGAAGCGGTGCACTTCCTTGACGCCCAGTTCGGAGTGGTCGCCACCGCGCCCCTTGGCCACGTCGTGGAACAGCGCGGCGATGTAGAGAACCCAGGGCTTGTCCCATTCGGCGGCCAACTGGGTGCAGAACGGGTATTCGTGCGCGTGCTCAGGTATGAAGAAGCGCCGCACATTGCGCACCACCATCAGGATGTGCTGGTCCACGGTGTAAACGTGGAAAAGATCGTGCTGCATCTGGCCGACGATTCGGCGGAACACCCAGAGGTAGCGGCCCAGCACCGAGGTCTGGTTCAGCAGTCGCATTGCGCGCGTCAGGCCTTGCGGCGCCTTCAGGATCGCCATGAAGGTTTGCCGGTTGACCGGGTCGCGGCGGAACTCGGCGTCCATCAGGTCGCGGCCGTTGTACAGGGCGCGCAGGGTGCGGGCAGACAAGCCCTTCAGGGTGTTGTCGTGTTGCAGCACCAGGAAGGTTTCCAGGATGGCATGGCGGTCGCGTTGGTACAGGTCATCGCTGACCACTTCCAGAAAACCACCCCGGTCCAGGAACTTGTCATTGATCGGGCGCATGGGCGCGTCTTGCGAACCCAGGATGCGCTCTTCAATGTTCAGCATCAGGATCTGGTTGAGCTGCGTGACGGCTTTGGCGGCCCAGTAGTAGCGGCGCATCAGGGCTTCGCTGGCGCGCAAGGCGGGCGTGTTGACGTAGCCAAAGGTCTCGGCCACGCCGGCTTGCAGGTCGAACACCAGGCGGTCTTCGCGCCGTCCGGCCACCTGGTGAAGGCGGGCGCGGATCAGCTTGAGCAGGCCTTCATTGCGTTGCAGTTGGCGGGCCTCAAAAGCGGTCAAGAGCCCTTTGACCGCCAACTCGTTCCAGTTTTTACCAAAGCCGGCGGCGCGGGCCACCCACAACACCACCTGCAAGTCTCGAAGGCCGCCGGGGCTTTCCTTGCAATTGGGCTCCAGGGCGTAGGGCGTGTCTTCGTACTTGTGATGGCGCTGGCGCAGCTCCAGGATCTTGGCGCGCATGAAAGCAGGCGCATCCATGTGCTGGAGCGTGGTTTCCTTCAGTTCTTCGAAGCGGGCTTTGGACCCACAAAGGAAGCGCGCTTCCAACAAGGCGGTCTGGACGGTGACGTCTCGTTTGGCTTCCTCGCTGCACTCTTCAACGCTGCGCACGCTGGAGCCGATTTCCAGGCCGATGTCCCAGCAAGCACTGATGAAGCTTTCAACAGTTTGAGTCAGGCCTTCGTCGCCGGCGACCGATGGGGACACGGGCAACAGCACCAGCACATCGATGTCGGAGTGTGGGAACAGCTCACCACGGCCATAGCCACCCACGGCCACCAGGGTGGCGCCCTTGGGCATGCAATGGGCATCCCAGAGCAGCACCAGGCTGCGGTCGACGGCCTTGGCCGTGTTGTACAGCAGCCGCGTGGCCGAGGCCGCGATCGGGCGGGCTTCGGCGAACTGGGCCAGCAAGTCGGTTTTGGCGGTGCGAAGTTGCGTGCGTAACGCCGGGATGTCCAGGGGCATGGGGGTGAAGCCGCGTCAGGCCTGGGCCGTGATGAATGCTGGGGGAGGCGGGCTACCGGCGGACAGGGTCAGCACTTCGTAGCCGGTTTCAGTGACCAGCACGGTGTGTTCCCATTGGGCGGACAAGGAGTGGTCCTTGGTGACGATAGTCCAGCCGTCGGGCAGGGCCTTGATGTCGCGCTTACCGGCATTCACCATTGGTTCGATGGTGAAAGTCATGCCGGGTTTGAGTTCTTCGAGCGTGCCCGCGCGGCCGTAGTGCAGCACTTGTGGTTCTTCGTGAAAGCGCTGGCCGATGCCGTGTCCGCAGTATTCGCGAACCACCGAGAAGCCCTGGTTTTCGACAAAAATCTGGATGGCGTTGCCGATGTCGCCCAGGCGGATGCCCGGTTTGACCTTGGCAATGCCACGCCACATGGCTTCGTAGGTGAGGTTGCACAGGCGTTTGGCCGCGATGGATCCTTCGCCGACCACGAACATGCGGCTGGTGTCGCCGTGCCAGCCATCCTTGATGACGGTGATGTCCAGGTTGACGATGTCGCCCTGCTTGAGCGCGCGATCGTTGGGGATGCCGTGGCAGATGGTGTGGTTGACCGAGGTGCAGATGGACTTGGGATAGGGTGCGTGCCCACCCGGCGCGTAATTCAGGGGCGCTGGGATGGTGCCTTGCACCTCGACCATGTAGTCGTGGGCCAGTTTGTCCAACTGTTCCGTGGTCACGCCCGGCTTGACGAAGGGGGTGATGTAGTCCAGCACCTCGGAGGCGAGGCGACCAGCTAGGCGCATGGCGTCGATCTCGGCGCCTGTTTTGATGGTGATGCTCATGGGACAGGATTATCCCGATTTCAGACCTCGCTAGAAACGAGAAGGACATGAGAAAGCCGTTGTGCGTGCTCATAGCCGCTTAAACTGCCGGGTTTCCTCGCACGCCTGCCCAACGAAAGCCCTGAAAGGGGCCCCACGCCGTGACCGATCGCACCCACTACCTGATGCACTTCGAGGGCGGCAACGCCCTGGCCCCTCACCAAGTTCAGGCTTTGCTGCCCAAACTGCAGGCCATCAACCCCAAGATCATCGGCGTGCATGCCCGTCATGTGCACTGGGTGGCGGCCGACCACGGCTTGTCTTCGAACGAGTCGGACACGCTCTCGGGCCTGCTGACCTATGGGGACCCTTACCAGGGGCCCGCTGACGGCGATCTGATTGTGGTGATGCCGCGCTTGGGCACCGTGTCGCCTTGGGCGTCCAAGGCCACGGACATCGCGCACAACTGTGGTTTGGGCATTCGCCGGATCGAGCGGGTCACCGAATTCCGACTGACGCTTAAAACGGGCCTTCTGGGTTCCATCACGGGCGGCAACAAGCCTTTGACGCCAGCGGAATTGAGCGCGGCGGCAACGCTGTTGCACGACCGCATGACCGAAAGCGTGGCCTTGGCCCGCGATGAAGCCCGCCATTTGTTCGACGAAAAGCCCGGTCAGCCGATGGAGCACGTGGACGTGCTGGGCCAGGGGCGCGGCGCTTTGGAGTCGGCCAACAAGACCTTCGGTCTGGCTTTGTCGGATGATGAAATTGATTACCTGGTCAATGCCTTCACTGGCCTGAAGCGCAACCCGACCGACGTCGAGTTGATGATGTTCGCGCAGGCCAACAGCGAGCACTGCCGCCACAAGATCTTCAATGCCCAGTTCACCATCGACGGGCAGGTCCAAGATCTGTCGATGTTCGGCATGATCCGCAACACCGAAAAGCTCAATCCGCAGCATACGGTGGTGGCGTACTCCGACAATGCATCTGTGATGGAGGGCCACCAGATCGAGCGCTGGATGCCGGCCGGCTACACCAATGCGCCCCAGTACCAGGCCACGTCCGAGTTGGCCCACGTGCTGATGAAGGTCGAGACGCACAACCACCCCACGGCGATTTCGCCCTATCCCGGCGCTTCGACAGGTGCCGGTGGTGAGATCCGTGACGAAGGCGCCACGGGCCGTGGATCCAGGCCCAAGGCTGGCCTGACCGGGTTCTCGGTGTCCAACCTGCACCTGCCCGGCACCAACGAGCCCTGGGAGCAAAACCCCGTTGGCAAGCCCGAGCACATTGCCAGTCCCTTGCAGATCATGATCGATGGCCCCCTGGGTGGTGCCGCCTTCAACAATGAGTTCGGCCGGCCCAATCTGGCGGGCTATTTCCGCGTCTACGAGCAGACCGTGGGAGAGGGCGCGGATGCCATCCGCCGTGGTTACCACAAGCCCATCATGATCGCGGGCGGCCTGGGCACCATCGCGTCCACGCAGACGCACAAGATTCAGTTTCCGGCGGGCACCCTGCTGATTCAGTTGAGCGGCCCAGGCATGCGCATCGGCATGGGTGGCAGCGCGGCCAGCTCCATGGCGGCGGGCACCAACGCAGCCGATTTGGATTTCGACTCCGTGCAGCGCGGCAACCCCGAAATCCAGCGCCGTGCGCAAGAGGTCATCAACCATTGCTGGCACCTAGGCGTCAACAATCCCATATTGGCCATCCATGATGTGGGCGCGGGCGGCATCTCCAACGCCTTTCCCGAGTTGGTGGACGGCGCGGGCAAGGGCGCACGCTTTGACCTGAGCAAGGTGCCGCTTGAAGAGTCGGGCCTGGCCCCCAAAGAGATCTGGTGCAACGAAAGCCAGGAGCGTTATGTTCTGGCCATCGCGCCCGAAAGCCTGCCCATCTTCACCGCCATGTGCGAGCGCGAGCGCTGTCCCTTCGGTGTGGTCGGCGTGACCACCGATGATTGCCAGCTTGTGCTCGAAGATACGAGCGCAGCCAACCCCGGCGCAGACCGTCCCATCGACATGCCCATGGACGTGCTCCTGGGCAAGCCGCCCAAGATGCACCGCGACGTCAAGAGCGTGGTGCGCGACGCGGGCGAAGTCAGCCTCACCGGCGTGGCCTTGAGCCAGGTCGCGCTGGACGTGTTGCGCCACCCCACCGTGGCCAGCAAGCGCTTTTTGATCACCATCGGTGACCGCACCGTTGGCGGCCTGAACCACCGCGACCAGATGATCGGCCCCTGGCAAGTGCCCGTGGCCGATTGCGCCGTGACCCTGGCCGACTTCAAGGGCTTTGCCGGCGAAGCCATGAGCCTGGGCGAGCGCACGCCGTTAGCCGCTGTCAACGCGCCCGCCTCGGGACGCATGGCCGTGGCTGAAGCCATCACCAACCTGCTGTCCGCGCCCATCGAACTGAGCCGTGTCAAGCTGTCCGCCAACTGGATGGCCGCCTGCGGCGAAGCCGGTGAGGATGCTGCTTTGTACGAAACCGTGCGCGCCGTGGGCATGGATCTGTGTCCTGCTTTGGGCGTGTCCATCCCTGTGGGCAAGGACTCCCTGTCGATGCGCACGCGCTGGTCCGATCAAGGTGAGACCAAGCAGGTCACCGCGCCAGTCTCGCTGATCGTGACCGCCTTCGCGTCCATCGCCGATGTGCGCCCCACGCTCACGCCGCAACTGATCACGCAAGAGTCTGGCCAGGCGCTGGACACGAGCCTGATCCTGGTTGATCTGGGTCAAGGCCAAAGCCGCATGGGCGGCTCGATCCTGTCGCAGGTGCTGAACCAGTTTGGCAACGCCGTGCCCGATCTTGATGATCCCGAATTGCTCAAACAATTGGTGAGTGCCGTCAATGCACTGCGTGCTCAAGGCAAGCTGCTGGCCTACCACGACCGTGCCGACGGCGGCCTGTGGGCCACGGCTTGCGAAATGGCCTTCGCTGGCCACACCGGCGTCAGCCTGAACGTGGACATGCTGGTCCTTGAGGGCGACGGTATCAGCGACAGCCGCGCCGACGTGGGCGACTCCAAGAACTGGGCCGGCCAAGTGGGCGAGCGCCGCAACGAGTTGACCCTCAAGGCCTTGTTCAACGAAGAGTTGGGCGTGGTGCTGCAAGTGCGCACCGCCGAGCGCAACGCCGTGCTGCAGACCCTGCGTGAGCATGGCCTGTCCAAGCACAGCCACGTCATTGGCAAGCTCAACACCAAGGGCGTGGTCGAGGTTTGGCGTGATGCCAAGACCGTGTTCAGTGCGCCGTTGGCGCTACTGCACAAGACCTGGGACGACGTCAGCTGGCGCATTGCGCAACTGCGCGATAACCCGGTTTGCGCCGACAGCGAACACGCTTCAGTGGGCTTGGCCAGTGACCCTGGCCTGCACGTCAAGCTCAGCTTCGACCCTTCAGAAAATGTGGCGGCGCCCTTCATCAACATGGCGCGCCCCAAGGTGGCGATTCTGCGTGAGCAGGGCGTCAACAGCCACCTGGAAATGGCCTACGCCATGCACCTGGGCGGCTTCGACACCTTCGACGTGCACATGAGCGATCTGCAAGCCGGCCGCGCCCGCCTGGACCAGTTCCAAGGCTTCGTGGCTTGCGGTGGTTTCAGCTACGGCGACACCCTGGGCGCTGGCGAAGGCTGGGCCCGCTCGATCATGTTCAACGCCCTGTTGGCCAACCAATTTGCCGCCTTCTTTGGCCGCACCGATACCTTCGCCCTGGGCATCTGCAATGGTTGCCAGATGCTGGCGGCATTGAGTCCCATCATCCCCGGCGCGCAAAACTGGCCCAAGTTCACGCACAACCAGAGCACGCGTTTCGAAGCGCGCCTGAGCATGGTCGAGGTATTGGACAGCCCATCGTTGTTCTTCACAGGTATGGCTGGCAGCCGCCTGCCGATCGCTGTGGCACACGGTGAAGGCTTTGCCGACTTTTCTCAGCGGGGCAACGCGCAGCAAGTCAAGCAAGCCATGCGCTTCGTGGACAACACTGGTGTGGCCACCGAGGCCTACCCCTTCAACCCGAACGGCAGCCCCGGTGGTTTGACTGCGGTGACCACGGCCGACGGGCGCTTCACGGCCATGATGCCGCACCCCGAGCGCGTGTTCCGAAATGCGCAGATGAGCTGGACCAGCGGCGACAAGGCCGAGCACAGTCCTTGGCTGCGGCTGTTCCAGAACGCCCGCCGCTGGGTGGGCTGAGGCGCCCCGATCAGGTCAGGCCCTGGGCAGCAGCCTGATCGTCAGCGAGGTGCCTTGTTCGATCAGGGTGACCAGGCGATCGATGTTGGGATGCTTGCCGGGGTTGGCTTTGGCGTCCACAGTGTGTTCGGCGTAGATATCGAGGCCCTTGGTGGCCGCTTCGGCGTTGATGCTGCCGAACTGATCGGCCAAGGCCGCGTAGACGGCCAGCGATCCGGCCTGGCCGGGTTGGTTCTCGATGGTGGAGACAACGGTACCTGCCGCGTCGATCAGTTGCAGGCCTGCCAGGTGAGGCACGGGGGGGAGTTGCTTGAGGTTGTCGCTGAATGCCATGTTGCTCAGGTTGTGCTGGTTTATTGAAGGGCCGGGCGCATTCTCTTGCAAAAAACCATATCGATGGTTTCAGCAGAAGCGAGGGCTATCACCTCCCAAATCAGATCATTTCGGGCGGTTAAACTTTGCGCTCAATACAAGCCAGGCGCTGGAGCTGAAAATCAAAGGTGTGCTGTTATGAAATTGAATCTGGGCTGCGGGTCTCAAGTGCCAGAGGGGTGGGTCAACGTTGACTATGCATTGGGTGCTCGCTTTGCGAAGAACCCCCTTTTTCGTTTAATCAACAAGCCATTGGGCTTGTTTGACATGCAATGGAACGACAAGATCTTCCTGCATGACCTGACCAAGCCCTTCCCATGGGCGGACTCCAGTGTTGAAGCGGTCTACACGTCGCACACCCTGGAGCATTTGTCTCGAGAGGAAGGTCGCCACTTCCTGAGCGAATGTCAGCGCGTGCTCCATCGAGATGGAATCATCCGCGTTATCGTGCCTGACCTGAAACACGTCGTGGATGAATACATCCAAGGCCACACCAAAGCGGACAACGTGCTTGAGGAACTGGGCGTTCTTTTCGGCGTGGGTTCCAGCCCCCTTAAAAAGCGGCTGGCCCCTTTCATTCAGTTTCCGCACAAATGCATGTACGACACCCCCAGACTCCTTGAAATACTGGGTGAAATGGGCTTCGTTGCTTCCAGCAAAGGCGCATTTGACAGTGAGATCCCCGACATCCGGTCGATCGAGTTTGAGAGCCGGACCGAGCACGCCGTGGTGGTGGAGGGGCGTAAGCGCTGAGTTTGATCGGCGTTCAACAATGAGCGCGGAGGACGCCTCTCTCAAGCGCCTATAATGCCGTTTTACCACCGCAGCGTTTGGCGTAATGAGCCAACGCTACAGCGCAATGACCAAGTTCGTCTTCGTCACGGGCGGTGTGGTGTCCTCGCTTGGCAAGGGCATCTCAGCCGCATCTTTGGCCGC
>NZ_JACMNS010000158.1 GCF_014378415.1 Aquabacterium sp. | reverse complement strand
TGAACCCCGAAAGGGGCCTGAAATCACGTTGGAAACGTCCAAAGCCATGAATTCCGGCTGAATTTGACCGTCATCGCGACATTCAAGCCCACGATAGCTGCTGGGTGTGCGTGAAGCGGTCATTGATCAGCAGCTCCCTAGTACATTGCGAGCCATATCCGATAGCGTATGGTGGTGGATTTTGGATTGATTGATTAACATAGTTAATAGCTCTTTCATATTGATCAAGGGTCAGCTCTTGTGGGGTGCTGGCAGATGTATACTCATGACGAGTATCGTCACGCACTTCGCCAGCGCTGTTTGGTGCCCCGGCATCCGTCGGATAAAATCCGAACCCGTACTTAACCCCGTTGGAGTCAGTTAAGACAATGAAGGTGTGAGGTATCCCAAATACCACATTGTTTCGGATTTCAATTGTTGGATTCTGCATATTTCCCCTTGATTAAATAACTAAGTTCCGGAGTGTCTCCAAAAAATCTTTTGGATTTGAGCTGCTCTTTTTTGCTTTTTGCAAAAAACTCCAAACTGATTTCTTTCATCTTATTATCGACCAATGATACAGCGCATGCAGACATTATCTCTGATGCTATGCCTCGGTCAACGGTGTTATATAGTGAAATTTCCAGACCATCGTCGGTTGATCTGAAAAGAACCATTTCTTTGTTGACGCAATTGGATGGGGATGAGCATAAGCTTTTCCTAATCAAAGCCTTCTCTATCTGAGATACCAGTACCTCACCAGCGTCTCTGAACTTAAGATTTTCTCCTGCGTGCGCTGACAATAGGTTTAGCGTCAGCAAAAATGAAAAAGCAATTTTTTTCATGGTTTCCTATGCGGTTTTGTGAATGCATTTACTCTATTCGAGTTCGAGGCAAAATTAGCACTCATTTTTAGAAACCTAAAATAGGTATGCATGAGCAGGGTCAAAGATCCAACTGCGTGGTATGCGTGGCGCTTTGACATTGATCATTGGAAAAAAAGAGAGCGCGTGTGCCGAAAACTAGCAAAAAAGCCACATGCGCTGTTGGCGCAAATAATGGCGCTACCAAATAACCACCGCCTGAACTTCAAAGCTTGCATTTGACGGCCATCAACGATGGCTATCAACATAGCCCTCTCGAATAGTTTTTGTGAGGCGCTGAGCAATGCCGTCTTCCGGATGTTTTTTTGTATACCCATGAAAGGATTCCAATGCTTTGCGTTTGTCGTTCAAAGCCAAATAAGCCAAATCCAACGTATAAGGCGCAGCATCCACACCCTGAGTCATGGCTTTTTCCAGGTATGGAATGGCGGCCTTTGGCCGAGAGGAACTGGCCAAAAATAAACCATATTCATAATTTCCTTGAGGGTGTTCTGGTTGATTCATCAACAATTGTTGAAAAGCGGCGTCTGCACGTTGGGCAGCGCCAGAAACATCCAGGTTATGCGCCATCGCATTCAACCTCCCAACGCTGAGTAAAAGTTCGGGCTGGACGCTGCCCGACGATGTCAGGATGTTCAGCATCCCCGACAGATTGCCGGCGTCCTGCGTCGCGCGCTGGCGCTCTTTGTCGTCTTTGAATTGAGTGGGGTAGGTGTGCGCATGGCGTGCCAAATCGCCAATGATGGCGTTCACGACACCCATGTCGAGCTGGCGCTTGCGGCCTTGAGGCCCCTCAACTGTGCGAACCACTTGCGTTAAATCGTGTTGCCCGTATGCCCAAACCTCAGGAGCGATCAACGCACCTATCAACGCGATGGCAGCAAGCGCGCGCTGAATGACCACTCTTTTCATGAAGGCTCCCTTTTTGCGACTCATGAAGGAGAGCTTGCCTGCCCACGAATGATGTGGAAATAGGACGTTCGTCCTATTCTCCAAAATCAGGCAGGTGCCTGGTCTGGCGCAAGGCCAGTGCCACGGCCTCTGCCCGAGTGCTCACCTCCAGCTTGGCGTACAGCTTTTCCAGCTGATTCCGGACGGTTGAAAGGCTTCGCTGCCGCAACTCAGCCATCTGCTGATTGCTTCGGCCAGCGGCCAACCATGTCAGCAACTCCCTCTCAATCGCCGTCAAGTCGTGCTGAGGGGCTCCCACCGGCTTGCTTTGGCAAAACACCTGAGAAAGCGCAATGTGCAGCAAAGGACACATCATGGCCAGGCGCTGGTTCAGCACGGCCCTGTCAAGGGCTGGATCGACCAAGGCAAAGCTGAAATAGCTGGCCATGTGATTGGTCAAATCAGACACACCATGCACCGCCAGTCGCCCCAAACCAAACGTTTGAATCTCAAACAGCTCACGCTCTGACAGAAGTTTGGCGTCTTGCTCAATGTCAATGATGACGGGCTTGCGGGTCTTGAGCCAGCGCGCGATGACAGGGCGTTCGCGAATGTTGATCACCGTGGGGATCTGCGCGAAAGCCCACTCCGGGTACCGGGAGGCAATGTGATGCCGAATCGTCAGGTGCTCAAAGGTGAATTCACCCTGGACCGCCAAGAGCATGCCGTGAGGCAAAAGCGGGGTCACGTGCTTGATCACCAGATCATTGAAGTCAACCTCGGTGGCCACGTTGACGGCCAATTCCGCAAAGCGTGCATAAAGCAAAGCTTCTGCAGGCGTCAAAGGGCTCTGGTTGGACGTGTTGGCCAGTTCATTCATGCAGCAACTCCCTTGCCGCTCAAACGGCTATGAGGCATTGTGCCGCGTTCTTTGACGACAATTGGCCGTTAACCGGATGCCAGGAATCGGAATCGGCCCTGCCGCCGCTGATCCAGTGGCCCTTGTTCACATTCTGGTTGGCCCGCACTGGCCTACTGGAGGCCAGTCGAGTAGGACCAAATCCTATTCATGTGCTTTGGAGGTCGCGATGCGACGGCTTGCGTGCGCTCTTGGCGCGTGATCGAGCGGTCGAAAGCTGGCTGCATCAGCAGGTAGGTCCAGCCTACGACGCGCTCAAGGCAGAGCCGTCCCGCGCCGTCACTGTTGACCAGGTGCGTGCCCGCCTTGCCGCCGAACATGCCAATGCGCGATGAGCTATCGCCTTGTCTTTCAGGAAACCGCCTTCATCCATGTCCGCTGTGTAGCGGTGGATGCGCTCAATGGCCTTTAAGACAATCGGGGACGCGCTGGGCCTTCGTTACACCGGCACCGCCTCGGAGAGAACCCGACTGCGGAGGGAGTCTGGCAGGGCCCTGGGGGTTAACACATCCACCGATGCGCCAAGAAGACGCTGAAGTTCCACTTGTATGGCCACGAGCTCGGTTCAAGTGCAATGCATCTGAAGGCTTCAAGCTCTTCTCCCGAAGAAATCCAATTTAACAACCCGAGACAAAAAGGTCGCTCAGGCCTGGCGAAAACACACTCAAATCCGGCCGAAATAATCCGCCGCGGCGGCAGGCTAAAGGCGCGTCAATGCCGGCGTCCAGAGCGCCCTCACCGGCAAACCCGCCCGCCTCAAAAAAACCGCGTACGCCACCACAATGGCCACGATGTAGCCCGTGCTGGACGAAATACCCGCCCCCAGCGCGCCAAAGCTCGGCACCAGAAACCACCCCAATCCAAAACTCACCGCCAACGACAACCCAGCGATGCCGCCCGACAAATGCGGACGCCCCAGGTGGTTGGTGTAAAACGCCGACAAGCTGGACGCCGCCGCGTAGGCCGCCACCCCCGGCAGCAGGGCCGCCAATGGCGCCACCGAATCCGCATAAGCCGGGCCCATCACCTCGGGCAGGGCCCAGGTGGCCAGCACCAGCAAAATCGGCGCGGCCAACACCGTGGCCAGCACATTGATGCGCACCGCCTGCACGGTCATGACCGAGGCCACGCGCACATCCGGATTGCCAATGCGCGAGTACGCCGACACCGTGATCGACTGTGACAACAGCCACAGCAACTCGGCCACCGTCACCGCCACCGAATAGGTGCCCACCGCGCCCAGCCCATGAAAGCGCTCTACCAGGAACAAGGAAGCCCGGTAGTTCAACAAACTGATCACATTGGTGACCCCGATGGTGGCCACGAAGCGCCAGTCGTCCCACCAGACGGGCGAGGGGGCGTCGGTGGTGATGGCTTCGTCGCGCCGGTGGGCATCGTTCAAGGCGTAGATGGCCGTCAACACCGCCACCAGCGATTTGCCGCTGACCCAGGCCATCAACACCACCAGCACCGTGGAGGTGTGCCGCTCAGTGCCCTGGCTGAACCACCAGGCCACGGCCAGGCCGCTCAGCACCGAGGCCGGCGCCGCCACCTGCGCGGCATTCAAAGGCCACATGCGGCCTTGCCCCAGCCACAAGCCCGTGGCCGTGGGCACCAGCAGCAAAAACGGCGCCGCCAGGGCCAGCAGCCACAACTGGGCATAGGGCATTTTGTCGGCCCACCACGACACCGCCAGCAACACACTTGAGGCCAGCAAACCCAAGCCCAGCGCCGCCCGCAGCACGCTGCGCAACATGGGCCGTGCGCGCACCGCCTGGCCAGCCTGCTGGCGCGACATCTGCCGGGCCAACCACAGGCCCAGTCCCGAGAACAAGGTCAGCAAGGCTGACTCAACCGCCACGAACAAGGCAAACGCGCCCTGCACCCGAGGCCCTTGCCGGGCTACCAGCACGGTGATGCCCAGGCCCAGGGCCACGATCAGCAGCTTGGCCAGCAGGTTGCCCAGCGCCGCCCGAGGCACGCTGGCCCAAGCATTTTTCAAAGCAGACAAAGCCGTCCCGCGCGATGGCTTGGTGGCCGGTGATTCCTGAATCGACATGGGTGGCATTGTCGCCCAGCCTCTGAGCGTGCTTTGTGTTGCCGTATTCCTTGCTTTCTTTATATTCGCCATTTGCAAACAGCGAATAAACTCGCACTGAAGCCCTGGCCAACGTCATGAACCACCTCAAAACCAATCCACAAATCGTGCTGCGGCCACAAGATCTGGTCGTGCTGCTCCGCTTGTCACTGCAAGACAAGTCAGCGCCGTCTTACGCTGCCTTGGCCGCTGAACTCAGCCTGACGGCGTCGGAAATTCACGCGGGCGTCGGCCGCGCCATGGCCGCGCAACTGGCTTACAAAGACGCTGAAGGCAAGCCCCGTGTCGCGCTGGAGGCCTTGCACTTGTTCGTCATACACGGTGCACGCTATTGTTTTCCGGCCACACGTGGCGAAATATCGCGGGGCATGCCCACCGGCTATGCCGCGCCACCGCTCAAAGAGCTGATCGTGCAGCCCAATGAGCCTGCGCCCGTTTGGCCCCACAAGACAGGCACGGTGCGCGGCGTGGCGTTTTACCCGCTCTATCCCACCGTGCCAGAAGCGGCGGCCCGCAGCGCGCCTTTGTACGAACTTTTGAGCTTGTTTGACGCCATCCGTGGCGGCAGCGCCCGCGAGCGCGCACTGGCCCTCACCTTGCTGGACACACGTTGGTCTTCATGAAAGCCGTGTTGAACCCCAACGACCCCAATGTCGCCTTGCTAGAGACCGTGGCGCGTTGCTTGGGCGAGGATCTGCGGCAGCGACTGGTCTTCGTCGGTGGGGCCATCACTGGCCTGTTGATCACCGACCCCGCCATGCCGAGCATTCGTCCAACCCAAGACGTGGACCTGATCGCCGAAGTGCTGGCACGCAGCGACTTTTACCAGTTAGAAGATCTACTGAAAACGCGGGGATTCACACCGGATCTGCGGCCTCAAGCGCCCATTTGCCGATGGCAAGTGGACCAGGTCACCGTCGATGTCATGCCTACACTGCCGGGCATCCTGGGCTTCACCAATCACTGGTATGAGTTGGCGGTGAGCACGGCCCAGCCTGTCACCTTGCCAAGCGGAACAGAGATCAATGTCGTTCGAGCGCCGGTGTTCGTTGCCACCAAGCTGGAAGCCTTTGCAGGCCGTGGCGGCGGCGACCATCTGTTCAGCCATGACCTGGGCGACCTTCTCAGCGTGGTGGATGGCCGCGATGCGCTGCTGGATGAATGCGCGCAGTCTCCGGAAAAACTTCAAACGTATCTGGCGCAATCGTTCGAATCCCTGCTCACCAAGCGTGCTTTCATGGAAGCGCTACCAGGACACTTGCCCAGCGACCATGCCAGCCAGGAACGCCTGCCTGATCTGAAAGCCAAGCTTTATCGCCTGGCTCAACGGGCAAATCCATGACGGCAAAGGCCAGCCGCTCATGTTTCATACAATCGCGGATTACGCCCGCATGCTTGCCAAGCCCAGACCCCATGACCACGCCCAACGCCCCCACCACCCCTGATGTCGCCCACGCCCAAGCCACCGAGGCCCCCGTGGACACCAACAAGCTGGTGGCCGAACGCCGCGAGAAGCTCGCCGCCATCCGGGCCCAAGGCATCGCCTTCCCCAACGATTTCAAGCCCACGCACCACGCCGCGCCTCTGCACGAGCAGCACGACCTGACCGAAGGCTCCGAGCTGGAAGCGCAAGCCATCCACGTCAAACTGGCCGGCCGCCTGATGCTCAAGCGGGTGATGGGCAAGGCCTGTTTCGGCACCTTGCAAGATGGCAGCGGCCGCATGCAGGCCTACATCACGCTGGACCTGGTGGGTGCCGATGCGCTGAACGCCTTCAAGCACTGGGACCTGGGCGACATCCTGGGCATTGAGGGCACGCTGTTCAAGACCAAGACCGGCGAGCTGTCGGTCAAGGCCAGCAGCATCCGCCTGCTGACCAAATCCCTGCGTCCCCTGCCGGACAAGTTCCATGGCATGACCGACCAGGAGATGAAGTACCGCCAGCGCTACGTTGACCTGATCATGGACGAGGCCTCGCGCACACGTTTCAAGGCCCGCAGCAATGCGATCGCGGCCATCCGCCAGTTCATGGTCGATCACCACTTCCTGGAAGTTGAAACGCCCATGCTGCACCCCATCCCCGGTGGTGCCAATGCCAAGCCTTTCACCACGCACCACAACGCGCTCGACCAGGAAATGTTCCTGCGCATCGCGCCTGAGCTTTACCTCAAGCGCCTGGTGGTGGGCGGCTTTGAGCGTGTGTTCGAGATCAACCGCAACTTCCGCAACGAAGGCGTGTCGGTTCGGCACAACCCCGAGTTCACGATGATGGAGTTCTACGCGGCCTATTGGGACCACCGCGATTTGATGGACTTCACCGAGCAGGTGCTGCGCCATGCCGCGCGCGCTGCCGCTGGCACCACACAACTGAGCTACGGCGGCCACCCGGTCGACCTAGAAGCCCCTTTTACCCGCCTGAGCGTGCGCGACTCGCTGGTGGCCCACGCCGGTATGACCGCTGCCGAGGCCGATGACGCCACGGTGCTGCGCGCCAAGCTCAAGGCCCATGGTGAAGAGCCGCCCGCCCACCGCAGCCTGGCCGAACTGCAGTTCGCGCTGTTCGAAGCCAAGGTTGAAGAAAAACTCTGGCAGCCCACCTTCATCATCGACTACCCAGTCGAGGTGTCGCCCTTGGCGCGCGCCTCGGACACCAACCCGGCCATCACCGAACGCTTCGAGCTGTTCATCACCGGCCGCGAGTTCGGCAACGGCTTCAGCGAATTGAATGACCCCGAAGAACAGGCCGCCCGCTTCGCCGCACAAGCCAGCGCCAAAGATGCCGGCGATGAAGAAGCCATGTACTTCGACGCCGACTACATCCGCGCGCTGGAACACGGCCTGCCGCCCACCGGCGGATGCGGCATCGGCATCGACCGCCTGATCATGTTGCTGACTGACGCGGCCAACATCCGCGACATCATCCTGTTCCCCGCTTTGCGCCGCGAAGCCTGACGCACCGAACGGCGTGATCCCCGCAAGCGCCGCCCCCTTCCCGTGGCGCTTGCCGGCACCACTGTTGAACAGTGCCAGCGTGGGACTGGGGTTGGCCGTCATCAAGGGGCTGTTGACCATGCGGCAGAGCACCGGGCAGACGCTGGGATCCTTGTTGGCACTGCAGGACTTATCCGGTGATCAGCTTCCGACACCCGCACCGGCTGGCGCAAACCGTGGCTGAAGCCCAAGCACTGGCCCACGTCGCCAAAGCCGTGAGCCAAGCCCGGGGCGACATTTAATCACTGGCATGCCAGCGGCGTCATCCGCTACCATCACTTCTCCCTGCCCACTCCCACCGCCCACGATGTCCAACCACCCTGCTGCGCCCAGCCATGGTCCCGTCGTCACACACCAGGGGGTCTGCAACCTCTGCGAGGCCATCTGCGGCCTGACCTTCCAGGTCCAGGGCGAACGCATCGTCTCCATCAAAGGCAACGACGCCGATCCGTTCTCACGCGGCCACATCTGCCCCAAGGCGGTGGCCCTGAAAGACGTGCACGAAGACCCCGACCGCCTGCGCCGCCCGGTGCGCCGCGTGGGCACTGAGTGGGTCGAGATCTCGTGGGACCAGGCCTTTGACCTGGTCGCGCGCAACCTGGCCGAGGTGCGCCAGCAGCATGGCGCCAACGCCGTGGGCATCTACCAAGGCAACCCCACCGTGCACAACTGGGGCAACATCACGCACAGCCCGATGTTTTTGGGGCAACTCAAAACGCGCAACCGCTTCTCGGCCACATCGGTGGACCAGTTGCCGCACCACCTCACGTCTTACTGGCTGTACGGGCACCAATTCCTGCTGCCCATCCCCGACATCGACCGCACGCAGTACATGATCATGCTGGGTGGCAACCCGCTGGCCTCCAACGGCAGCATCATGACCGTGCCCGATGTGCGCAAGCGTCTGAAGGCCCTGCAGGCGCGCGGCGGCAAACTGGTGGTGATTGACCCGCGCCGCACCGAAACCGCCGCCATCGCCGATGAGCACCTGGCCATCAAGCCCAGTGGTGATGCGGCCTTCTTGCTGTCGATGGTCCACGTGCTGCTGAATGAATCGCTGGCCAAGCCCGGCCATTTGCAAAGCTTGCTCACAGGCCTGGATGACTTGAAGCAAGCGGTGGCCGCCTTCACGCCCGAAGCCACGGCGGCCTCGTCGGGCATCGACGCCGACACCACACGGCGGTTGACGCGCGAGCTGGCCCAGGCCGAATCGGGCGTCTGCTATGGCCGCATGGGCGTGTCCACCCAGGTCAATGGCGTGGTCTGCCAATGGGCCATCCAGGTGATCAACATCCTGACCGGCAACCTCGACAAAGAGGGTGGCACCTTGGTCACCCACCCGGCCATCGACCTGGTCAGGACCGGCCTGATCGGCCCCGGCCACGTGGGGGCCTGGCACAGCCGCGTGCGCAAGGCGCCCGAGTTTGGTGGCGAGCTGCCCGTGGCTGTGCTGGCCGAAGAAATCCTCACGCCCGGCGCGGGACAGATCCGCGCCATGGTCACCTCGTGTGGCAACCCGGTGCTGTCCACGCCCAATGGCCAGCAACTGGACCGGGCCCTGTCGCAACTCGACTTCATGGTCTCGATCGATTTCTACATCAACGAGACCACGCGCCACGCTGACATCATCTTGCCGCCCACCTGCTTCGTCGAGCACGACCACTGCGACCTGATCTTCATGCACTTCGCGGTGCGCAACGTGGCCCGCTACAGCCCGGCCATCCTGCCCAAACCCGAGGGCACCCTGCATGACTGGGAAATCTACGCCGGCCTGGCCAAGCGCTACGCCCAGCATGCCTGGGCGCTGGAAAAAGGCAGTGCCTTGCAACGGGTGAAAGGCATGCTCACGCGCTCCGCCATGAGCCGCCTGCGGCCCGACCAGTTGCTAGCCCTGGGGCTGCGCAAAAGCGCCTACCCGCTGCGCATGAAGCAGTTGCGCCAAGCGCCGCAAGGCATTGACCTGGGGCCATTGCGGCCAGGCCTGGCGCAAGGCCTGAGCAAAAAGGGCCGCAGCATTGCCTTGCTGCCCAAGGCGATCGCGGATGAATTGCCCCAACTGGCCAACCGGATGGGCCACGACCGAGCCGACCCGAACGCCCTGACCCTGATCGGCCGGCGCGACGTGCGCAGCAACAACTCCTGGATGCACAACAGCGAGCGCCTGGTGTCCGGCAAGGCCCGCTGCGTGCTGTGGATGCACACCGACGATGCCGCCCAACGCGGCTTGAGCGAAGGCCAGACTGTGCAGATCACTTCCCGCGTGGGCAAGGTCGATGCCCCAGTCTTCATCACCCCGGACATCCGCCCCGGCGTGGTCAGCCTGCCGCACGGCTGGGGCCATGGCCGCCAGGGCGTCAAGCTGGGCGTGGCCTCTCAACACCCTGGCGTCAGCCTGAACGACCTGACCGACGACCAGTTGACCGACCGCATCAGCGGCAACGCGGCCCTCAACAGCCTGCGCGTGCACGTGAAGGCGGCTTGATGGACCTGGGCCACACCCCCGCCGACGCCATCGCCGCCACCGCCGCCCGCCTGGTGGTGGAAGAAGGCCTGGACTACGGCGCCGCCAAACGCCGCGCCGCCAAGCAACTGGGCCTGAGCAACCGAGGCGACCTGCCCGACAACGAGCTGATGGAAGCGGCCGTCTTTGAGTACCTGGCCGTGTTCTGCGCCGACACCCAACCGCAAGAGCTGGCCGCCCTGCGCCGCTTGGCCGCCATCTGGATGGAGCGCCTGCAAGAGTTTCGCCCCCACCTTTGCGGCGCCATCTGGCGCGGTACCGCCACCCGCCTGAACGATGTCCACCTGCAGCTGTATTGCGACGACTCCAAATCCGCCGAGATCGCCTTGCTCAACAAGGGCATGGACTACGATGTGGGCAGCGTGCCCGGCCCCCGGGGCGCCCTGGTCGATTGCCTGAGCTTGACCGTGGACTGCCCCGAACTGGGTGAGCCCATCGGTCTGCACCTGACCATCCTGGATTACGACGACCTGCGCGGCGCCCTCAAAGGCGACGCCAAGGGCAAAACCGATCGGGGCGACTTGAACGCCTTGCTTGCCTTGCCAGACACCACACCCACACCATGACCGCAGACTCATCCAGACAGAACACCCGCCGCGCCCTCCTGGCTGGCGTTGGCTTGGCCGCGGCCACCGGCGGCGGCTGGTGGGCGCTGGAGCATCAGGCAGCCACCGGTGCCAGCCCAACGCCCGCTGGCGACCCCCTGCCCACCGACTTCTGGACCAAACAATTCGACACCCTCAACGGCCCCGCCTTGGCCCTGTCCAGCCTGCAAGGCCGCCCACTGCTGATCAATTTTTGGGCGACGTGGTGCCCGCCCTGCGTCAAGGAGATGCCCGAAATTGACCACTTTCACCGCGAATTCAGCGGTCAGGGCTGGAACGTTCTGGGCCTGGCGGTCGACAGCCCCACCCCGGTCAAAGCTTTTTTGGCCAAAAAACCCGTGGCTTTTCAGATCGGCCTGGCCGGATTTGGCGGCACTGAACTGGCCCAGGAACTGGGCAACAGCGTCGGTGGCCTTCCCTTTTCCGTCATGATCGACGCCCAGGGCGGGATCCGCCAGCGCAAGATGGGCGCCACCAGTTTTGACGAGCTGGCCGCCTGGGCCAAAGCCTTCGTCGCCTGATGCTTTGGCGGACTCAACCCGCCCGGTCAAGGGGGATCCAGGGTTTTGAAGCCAATTGCGCGTAAAATACGTTTACTTTCATTTTCTTGACTGCAGGCTCACCCCCTAAGTCAACGACGCATGCAGATTCTTGTTCTCCATGGTCCCAATCTGAACCTGCTGGGCACACGTGAGCCCCAGGTCTACGGGACCACCACCCTGGAGCAGATCAACACAGGCTTGAGCCAACACGCCGCCGCTCGCGGTGCGTCGTTGTCGGCCTTTCAAAGCAACCACGAAGGTGCGCTGATCGACCGGGTGCACGCTGCCCGCCAGGACGGCACCCAATTCATCGTCATCAACCCGGGCGCCTACACCCACACCAGCGTGGCCCTGCGCGACGCTTTGGCTGGCGTGGGCCTGCCCTTCATTGAGGTGCACCTGTCCAATGTGCACCGGCGCGAACCCTTTCGCCACCACTCCTATTTTTCCGACATCGCCGAAGGCGTCATCGTCGGGCTGGGCGTGTTGGGCTACCAGTTGGCCGTTGACGCGGCCCTGGAACGCCTGAGCGCCCCTCCTCGCGGCTGAGCGACAAGCCCCGCACCCCATCCCTGAGCTTTTGCTCGACCGACTTGCTGGAGATCGCAGATCATGGACTTGCGCAAACTGAAAACCCTCATTGACCTCGTCTCGGAGTCCAATGTCTCCGAGCTGGAAATCACCGAGGCCGATGGCAAAGTCCGCATCGTGAAAGCCGGCGCCGCCCCCGTGGTGATGATGCAACCCATGCAGGTGCAGCAACAGCCAATGGCGGCCCCCGCCGTGGCCGCCGCGCCTGTGGTGGCCGAAGTGCCGGAAGAGACCGGCCACGTCGTCAAGTCGCCCATGGTCGGCACCTACTACCGCTCCTCCAGCCCGGGCGCCAAGGCCTTTGCCGAAGTGGGCGACCAGGTCAAGGCCGGCGAGCCGATCTGCATCATCGAAGCCATGAAGATCATGAACGAGATCGAGACCGACGTGGCCGGCACCGTCACCAAGATCCTGGTGGAAAACGGCCAGCCGGTGGAATACGGCCAACCCTTGTTCGTCATCGAATAAGGCGGCTCCCATGTTCAAGAAAATCCTCATCGCCAATCGAGGCGAGATCGCCCTGCGGATTCAAAGAGCGTGCCGCGAGATGGGCATCAAGTCGGTCGTGGTCTATTCCGAGGCCGACCGCGAAGCCAAGTACGTCAAGCTGGCCGACGAGTCCGTGTGCATCGGTCCGGCCGCCTCGGCGCAGAGCTACCTGCACATGCCGTCGATCATCTCGGCCGCTGAAGTGACCGACGCCGAGGCCATCCACCCCGGTTACGGCTTTTTGTCCGAGAACGCCGACTTCGCCGAGCGGGTCGAGCAAAGCGGTTTCGTCTTCATCGGCCCCACCCCTGAATGCATCCGCATCATGGGCGACAAGGTCTCGGCCAAGCAGGCCATGATCAAGTCGGGCGTGCCCTGCGTGCCCGGCTCCGAAGGCGCCCTGCCCGACGACCCCAAGGAAATCATCCGCATCGCGCGGGCCGTTGGCTACCCCGTCATCATCAAGGCGTCGGGCGGTGGCGGTGGACGCGGCATGCGCGTGGTCCACACCGAGGCTGCGCTGATCCACGCGGTGCAGACCACCAAGGCCGAAGCTGGCGCCGCTTTCGGCAACCCGGCGGTCTACCTGGAAAAGTTCCTGGAGCACCCGCGCCACATCGAAATCCAGATCATGGCCGACACGTTCAAGAACGCGGTCTGGCTGGGTGAGCGCGATTGCTCCATGCAACGTCGCCACCAAAAGATCATCGAAGAGGCGCCGGCACCCGGCATTCCCCGCCGCGCCATCGAGAAGATCGGTGACCGCTGCGCCGCCGCTTGCAAGAAGATCGGCTACCGGGGCGCGGGCACCTTCGAGTTCCTGTACGAGAACGGCGAGTTCTATTTCATCGAGATGAACACGCGCGTGCAGGTCGAGCACCCCGTCACCGAATGGGTCACCGGCATCGACATCGTGCAGATGCAGATCCGCGTGGCGGCTGGCGAGAAGCTGCCCTTCGTGCAAAAGCAGATCCAGATGCGCGGCCACGCCATCGAGTGCCGCATCAACGCGGAAGATCCGGTCAAGTTCGTGCCCTCGCCGGGCCGCATCACCACCTGGCACCCGCCCGGTGGCCCTGGCGTGCGCGTCGATTCGCACATTTACGCGGGCTACTTTGTGCCGCCCAACTACGACTCGATGATCGGCAAGATCATCGTGCACGGCGACACGCGCGAGCAGGCTTTGGCCCGCATGCGCACGGCCTTGTCCGAGACCGTGATCGAAGGCATCCAGACCAACATCCCGCTGCACCGCGAGTTGATGGTCGATGCCAAGTTCGTTGAGGGCAGCACCGACATCCATTACCTTGAACACTGGATGGCGGCGCGCAAGCAGCGCTGACCTTGTCCCGCAGAAAAGTAGCACACCATGCATGAACTCACCCTGCTGGCCTTTGAAGCCCAGGTCGACACCCTCAGCGATGCCTTGATGGAGCTCGAAGCGCTGTCGGTCTCGGTCGAAGACACCGACGCCGACACCGAGCAAGAAGTTGCCCTGTGGGGCGAGCCCGGCATGCCCGTGCCGCGCGCAGCCTGGCAGCGCTCCACCATCAAGTCGCTGTTCCCGGATGAAGCGCAGGCGCTGGAAGCCGTGACCCTGATCCTGGCGCAGGACTGGGCCACCGACATCCACGTGCAAGGCATTCAAGGGGTCGAGGATCAGGATTGGGTGCGCCTGACGCAATCGCAGTTCGCGCCTGTGCCGGTCACCGACACCTTCTGGATCGTGCCCACCTGGCATGAGGTGCCTGCCGCCGCCAAGACCGTGATCCGCCTGGACCCGGGCCTGGCCTTTGGCACCGGCACGCACCCGACCACGCGCATGTGCCTGAAGTGGATCGCCCGCAACGAGGCTGCGCTGACAGGCCAACGCGTGCTGGACTACGGCTGCGGCTCGGGCATCCTGGCCATTGGCGCGGCCCTGCATGGCGCGGCCATCGTTGACGCGGTCGACATTGACCCGGCCGCTGTGGAGTCAACCCTGGCCAATGCCGAGGTCAACCTGAAGAACGTGGGCACCCAGCTCAACACCGGCTTGCCTGACCTGGTGGGCGAGGCACAAGCGGCCTACCCCGTGGTGCTGGCCAACATCCTGGCCACGCCGCTCAAGCTGCTCTCGCCTTTGCTGTCGGGCCACGTGGCACCTGGCGGTCACCTCGTCATGGCCGGCATCCTGGCGCGCCAGGAAGACGAATTGAAGGCGGCTTACGGCGCCGTCGGTCTGCAGCTGAGCGTGGCCGATCAAGACGATGGCTGGATCCTGATGACGGCGCAAAAGGCCCCCTGAATTGGCGTGGATTCGCCCCGGCTTCGTCAGCGCGGTCGGCTTGTACTCGGGCATTGCGCAGCGCACCCCCACCCTGCTTCTGACCGCCGAGAGCGACTCGCTGGCCAACAGCTGGTCCACCCCTTACTACGCGAGCCTGGACACCCGCCTGCCCGCCGCCAAGATCGAACTGGTCGGTCTGGGCCACCTGTCCTTGTGGACCACGTCCAGCCAGGCCTCACAAGGCAAGGTGGCCAAGTACGTCACCGCCTGGATCAAGCGTTTCGTGGATGAAAACACCCGCTACACCAGCTTCGTCAGCACGCAAGGTGCGGACATGTCGGCATTCGCCAGCCACGGCGGTTATTGATTCACAAGGGCTAACCGGGGTCGGAACACCCCTCGGCTCATGGCATCATCCAGCGCCATGAGCCTGGCCACCCGATGCACCCACTGCGGCACGATCTTCAAGGTCGTGCAAGACCAATTAAAGGTCTCCGAAGGCTGGGTGCGTTGTGGCCGCTGCAACGAGGTCTTCAACGCCCTGCCCGGCCTGTTCGACCTGGACCGCGACCCACCGCCCCAGCGGCCAGCCTCAGCACCACCGCGCCCGCCTGAGCCGCCAGCCGCGTTCACGCCGCCGCCTTCGGAGCCGGTGGTCGACAGCCAGGACTCGACCTGGCCCAGCACCGCGCCCGCGCCGCACATCGAGCAAAACGACTTCGCGCTGGACCAGACCCGGCCACACGCCCCCCTGGACGACCTGCTGTCGGCCACCGACTTCGAGCTGGACACCTCGGTGGCCATGCCCGGCCAAGCCGAGCCACCCCCACCGTCGTTCGAGGCCTACGCGCCCACGCCGCCCGCGCCCTTCTACGCGCCGCAGCCCGAAGCACCCAGCCAGCCTGAGTTTCTGCCCAGCAACCTGCCGGTGACCGACGAGTCCGACGCGCTCGATTCGCGCTACCTGATGCCTTCGGAGACCGACCGACCGCAGCGCCGCCGTCGCCGCCGGGGCCCCGACTTTGCCGATGCACAGTTCCCGACCGACGCGGCCGGCGAGATCCAGGATGATTGGGCTTCTGACTTCGGCCCCTCGTCGACGCCCTACCTTGACGAGCCAACACCCGCGCCCGTGGCGCCAACCTTGGCGGCCAAACCTTCGGCCATCGCCGCACCTGAAACCCCCTCCGAGGAAGAGCATGCGCCCTCCCGCCTGAGCGAAGACTTCGTGCCCGAGCAGGCGCTCAAGCCGCCCAGCCAACGCAAAGGCCGCCCCGGCACGCGCGGCCGCGACCCCGCCGCCAAGACCCCCGAGTTCCTGCGCCGCGCTCAGCGCCGCGCGTTCTGGCGCCACCCCGCCACCCGCACCGTGCTCTCGCTGATCAGCCTGGCCCTGGTGGCCACGCTGGCCTTGCAAACCGCCCACCAGTTCCGCAACACCCTGGCCGCCCACTACCCCGAATCCCGGCCCTACCTGGCGCAATGGTGCGAGGCCATGGACTGCAAGATCGAAGCGCCCTTGCACATCGACAGCCTGCAGGTGGAAAGCGCCACGCTGGTGCGCACCAGCTCCGAAGGCGAGGGCACTTACCGCCTGCTAGTGGTCGTGCACAACCGCGCGCCCATCGGCCTGGCCTGGCCCGACGTGGACCTGACCTTGACCGACACCAATGGCGCCATCGTGGCCCGCCGCGCCTTCTCGCCGCGCGACGCCCAGTGGCTGGACAGCACCGACACCAAGGCCGATCCTGACACGGCCACCGGCCCACTGCCCACGGCCGCCCCGGCCGACCGCAGCACCACCTTGCAGTGGCGCCTTCAGGCGCCTAACCTGAAACTGGCGGGTTACACCGCCGAGCTCTTTTACCCCTGAGGATTTTTCAAACATGTCCGTTCTGATTTGCGGCTCGCTGGCCTTTGACACCATCAGCACCTTTGACGGCCGCTTCGCGCAGCAGATCCTGCCCGACCAGCTGCACATCCTGAATGTGTCCTTCCTGGTACCCACGCTCAAGCGCGAGTTCGGCGGCGTGGCCGGCAACATCGCCTATGGCCTGCACCAGTTGGGCGGTGAGCCTTTGGTCATGGCCGCGTTGGGCGTCGATGGCGCCCCCTACCGCGAGCGCATGCAGCAATGGGGCATCAGCCTGGAGCACGTGCTCACGGTGACCGAGAGCCACACTGCCCAGGCCATCATCATCACCGACAAGGACAACAACCAGATCACGGCCTTCCACCCCGGCGCCATGCAGTTCGCCGCGCAGTTGAAGATCACCGCCGATCCCAAGGTGCAACTGGCCATCATCGGCCCCGATGGCCGCGACGCCATGATCCAACACGCCGAGCAATTGGCCGCTGCCAAGATCCCCTTCGTGTTCGACCCGGGCCAGGGCCTGCCCATGTTCGACGGCGATGACCTCAAGCGTTTTGTCTCGCAAGCCAGCTGGGTTGCCGTCAACGACTACGAAGGCAAGATGCTGGCCGACCGCACGGGCCAAAGCCTGGCCGAGATCTCCAAGTCGCACCTCAAGGGCCTGATCGAGACGCTGGGTGCTGAAGGCTGCAACGTTTACATCCAGGGCGAGATCACGCACGTGCCGGGCGTCAAGGCCGCTGCCGTGGTCGACCCGACCGGCTGTGGCGATGCCTTCCGTGGCGGCCTGCTGTTCGGGCTGTCCAATGGCTGGGACCTCCTCAAGTCTGTGGCGCTGGCCAACCGCATGGGCTCGCTCAAGATCGCCGTGTCGGGCCCGCAAAACTACACGGTGGACCGCGCAGCGCTGTTGGCCGGCTGACCGTTCGGCACCCGTTCGACCAGAGGGCGCCCGCTAGAGGCGCCCCTGCAAAAAAATTCAGAGGAATGAACACCATGTCTTACCTGTCGAGCCGCCGCGCGCTCAGCGTGATGGCGGCCCTTGCGTCCGCCTTGAGTTTGCTCAGCGCCTGCTCTCAGACCAGCGCCGCCCAAGGCGATGCCCTGCGCCTGGCCACCTGGAACATGGAGTGGCTGCTCACCCCCGCCGACCGCGCCGAGCTGGGCAGCCGCTGCTTGCGCCAGCAACCCCGCAGCGATGAACACGCTTTGCCCTGCACCCCGGGCAAAGCCCAACCGCCCACACGCACCCAGGCCGACTTTGACGCCTTGGCGCACACCGCCGAGCAATTGCGGGACACGGTCAAGGCCGATGCCGTGGCCTTGCAGGAAGTCGATGGCGCCGTGGCCGCCCGGCAGGTGTTCCGCCAAGGCTGGAAGCTGGACTGCTTCGTCAACCGCGCCCACCCGCAAAAGGTTGGCTTTGCGATCCGCGAAGGCACGCCTTACCGCTGCAATGGCGACCTGAGCGCGCTGGATGTGGATGGCGGCACCCGCGCCGGCGCCGACATCACCCTCTTCCCCGGCACGGCACGCGAAGTTCGCCTGCTTGCCGTGCACTTGAAAAGCGGCTGCTTCGACGGCAAGCTGGACCGCCAGTTCGCCCCCTGCCAGAAACTGCGCCAGCAAGTGCCCGTGCTTGAGCGCTGGGTCGACGAGCGCGTGCGCGAGGGCAAAGCCTTCGCCATCCTGGGTGACTTCAATCGCCACCTGGACAAAGACTCACGCTACCCCGCCGGGCCGGACGAATCCCAGCCCTTCAATCTGTTCAACGCCTTGAGCGACAACGAGCCAGCCGGGGCCTTGCTGGTGCGCGCCACCGAGGGTGCCGGCAGCATCCCCTGCAGTGCCGATGACCGCCACAAGGGCTACATCGACGACATCCTTGTCAGCGAGAAGCTGGCTGCCCGCGCAGCGCAAAAGCAGTTCACCCGTTTGGCCTTTGCCCCTGAAGACCAGGGGCGTTTGCTGTCGGATCACTGTCCGGTGGTCTACAGCTTGACTGGGTTGGGGCGCTGAGGCGGTAGTACCGTTCGAAACTAGGTGCGCTTTTGCTGGGAAGCGCTTGAATCAGGCCTTGCCCTGGCTCGCCACCGCAGCTGCCGCCTTGGCGATCGAATCCGCATCGCCCAGGTAGTAATGCTTGATCGGCTTCAGATCAGCGTCCAGCTCATACACCAGCGGGATGCCGTTGGGGATGTTCACGCCCACGATGTCGTCATCACCGATGTTGTCCAGGTACTTGACCAAAGCGCGGATGCTGTTGCCGTGCGCCGCCACCACGATGCGCTTGCCCGCCTTGATGGCCGGGGCCATGGCCTCGTTCCAGAAGGGCAGCACGCGCTCCACGGTGTCTTTCAGGCATTCGGTCAGCGGGATCTGCTCGGGCTTGAGCTTGCTGTAGCGGATGTCCTGGCGCTGACCGCGCGGGTCATTGGCCTCCAACGCAGGCGGGGGCGTGTCATAGCTGCGGCGCCACACCAGCACCTGCTCGTCGCCATACTGCTTGGCGGTTTCGCCCTTGTTCAGGCCTTGCAGGCCGCCATAGTGGCGCTCGTTCAGGCGCCAGGAGTTGACGACCGGCAACCAGGGGCGGTCCATCTCGTCCAGCGTGTGCCACAGGGTGTGGATGGCGCGCTTGAGCACCGAGGTGTAGGCCACGTCGAATTCGTAGCCCTCGGCGGACAACAACCGCCCGGCCTGTTTGGCCTGTTCGACGCCCGTGGGCGTCAGGTCCACATCGGTCCAGCCGGTGAAACGATTTTCGAGGTTCCAGGTGGATTCGCCATGGCGAATCAGCACAAGCTTGTACATGGCTTCAAGTCCGGTCGCGTAAAGAGAGTCATAGATTATAAAATCCCATGTTTGCTACCCACACGAAAGATTTTCCATGAGCTATCTGCTTGAGAACTGGTACTGGCTTGTCGCAGCCTTGGCCTCCGGGGGCCTGCTCTTGTGGCCCCAGATCAAGGGTGGGGTCAACGCGGGCTTGACCCCCGCCAATGCGGTGCACCTCATCAACCGCGAAAAAGCCCAGGTGATCGACGTGTGCGACGCGGCCGAATTCGCCGCTGGCCACGTGGTGGGCGCCAAGAACATCCCCCTGGACACCCTGACCGACAAAGTCAAAGGCTTGCCCGGCAACAAAACGACGCCGCTGGTCGTGGTGTGCGCCACTGGCGCGCGCAGCACCAAGGCCGTGGCCCAGCTCAAAACCATGGGCTACGACAAAGCCCAGGTGCTGGCCGGCGGCCTGAAAGCCTGGCGCGAAGCCAACCTGCCGGTCGAAAAAACGGCCTGATGCCACACAAGGGGCGCCCGGTGGGTGCCCCCACAGGGGTAACGGTCATGCCAGGCGCAGGACAATGTCACCTGGATTGAACTCAAGCCTTAAGCCGAGCCACCATGCAAACCGTCAAGATGTACACCACCCAGGTCTGCCCCTACTGCGTCCGGGCCAAGATGCTGCTCAAGCAGCGCGGTGTCGAGCACATCGAAGAAATCCGCGTTGACCAAGACCCGGTGCAACGCCAGCACATGATGCAGATCACCGGCCAGCGCACGGTGCCGCAAATCTTCATTGGCGACACGCACGTGGGCGGCTGCGACGATTTGATGGCCCTGGACCACCGGGGCGGTTTGATGCCTTTGCTGGGCGCCTGACCCACCCCCTCACCTGAGGGGGCAGGGAGAAGGGCGCCGCGCGGCCTAGGGCTACACCAAGTTCAACCTTCCTGGGCAATTTCTTGGACTGGGCTTCGGGCCACAAAGACCTGCCCACGGACGAAGCCGCGCTGAAAGCCTGGTCCGAGAACACGACCGCCTTCAATGCGCGCTTCCCGGCCGGCATGCCCAAGACCAATGCCTGGGGCCAGGTGATGGGCTTGCTGGGCAAGGGCGCGCCCGACCCGGTCGCCTTCTACCGGCCACAGGCCCCGCGCTGCGCTTACTTCAAGACGCTGCTGGGCACCAAAGTCAACACCAGGCTGGAGGGCCGGCTTGGGTCGTTGTAGATGGTGCTCACATTGCCATTGGCCTTCAGCTGCTGTGGTGTGGCCCAGATGCCCTGCGCCTGGTTGCTGGCGCTGATGGCAATGCGCAGCTTGTGGCCCTTGCGGATCAGTGCCGCAGCGGGGAAGACTTCCACCGGCACCAGCATGGCCTGGCCAGGCACCACGGCCTGCTTGGCCGCCAGGGTGAAGGGGTGCCATGGCTGGACCATCACGCCATTGATGTAGCGCGAACGGCTGGTGTCGACCGCGCGGTGGCTGGCGGACTGCAGGCCGGTCGAGATGGGGGTGGCATTGCCCCACACATCCACGTCATCAATGCGAACCGCCACGGCCGCTTCAGTGTTCGTGGCCGACATCCAGATGTCAGCCTGCATGGGGCCGTTGATGTACATGTCTTCGGTCAGGGGCGCGGTCTGGTAGATCAGCGCCTTCTGCTCTTTTTCGACAGTGTTGCTGTTGGTGTAGCAAAGCTTGGGCAGCAAGCCGCCAATGCCCAGCGACCACTGCACATAGCTGGACGAGCAATCGCTGCCATCGTTCAAGGTCACCTTGGCCTGCACGGTTTTGCCGGTGTCGCTGGCGTTGTAGGTGATCACGGCGCCTTGGGGCTCGGCGATGGTGTGGCTGGCTTCAGGCAGCCAGGGCGCCTGGGTGGTCAACTTCATGTTGCCGCGCAGGTAGTAGCGCTGCGGGACAGCCTTGGGGTGCGGCCAGTCGGTGGTGCTGGCAAAGCGATTGCCCAGGACGCCGTAGCCTTCCACGTATTGCGTGACGTTGGGCAGCGTGGCCGCGCCCGTGTTCATGCCGCGCAGGTATTGGTCAAACCACTGCAGCATCAGGAACTTGGTCGGCGGGGCGCCGTTGGCCGTGGCGTTGTTGGCGTCGTTCTGCGAGCTCAGCACCGCCTGGACATGGGCGCCCGGCACGATCAGCAGCTTGGTGGTGACGTTCCTCTTCAACTGTTCATAGAGCAAGGGCTCGTCGCGCTGGAAGATGTCGTTGGAGCCACCCAAGATGAAGGTGGGCACCTTGATGCTGGCGGCCTTTTCCAGGGGTGAGCGGGTCGACCAGAAATCGCCGTCGTCGGTGGCAAAACCCGTCAAGCCCGCCAGGGAGTTGTTGACCGTGGGCAGGTACCAGCTGTCGATGGCGGCAATGTGCTCTTGGTTGGCGGCTTCAATCTGTGTCGCAAAGGTGGGGTGCAGGCTTTTGGCGATGTCGTTCTGGACGCTCAGCGTCTGCGTCAGTGGCAGCCACAGGCTGATGAACTGAGCATTGAGCAAGCCCCCCACACCCACGGTTCCACGGTAAGAATCACCCATGGGCACTTGGGCAAACACGGCCTTCACGGCGGGGTTTTGCTGTTCAGCGGTCAGCAGGCTGGTGATGCCCAGGTAGGACGTGCCCGCCAGGCCCAGGTTGCCGTTGAACCACGGCTGCTTGGTGACCCAATCTACCGCTTCGCCATAAGCGGCCTGTTCGGCGGCGCCCAACAAGGCACCTTGGCCATCGGACATGCCGGAGCCCAGCACATCGACCGCGACCGAGATGTAGCCACGCTTGATCATGAACTCGTCTTTGCCGCCCACCAGCAGGGTGTTGCCAGTCACGGCAATGCTGCCCAGCAGTTGGCCCAGGTCAATGCGGTAAGCGGTCTGCGTCAGGACCGCGGGGAAAGCGCCCTGCACGGGGTTGCCCTGGGCATCGGCCGGCACGGAAACGAACACGGCCAGCTTCTGACCGTTCTTCATCGTGATGAACTGCAGCGGCAAGGTGACGGCCTTGGCATATTCCTCAGCACGCGAGTAGTCTTTCCAGGCACCATTGGCATTGGCCGTGACGGCAGGGTTGGCTTGGCTGAGGCTGCCGCGCGTGCCCAGGGTGGTGGTGGTCGCGGCCAAGGCGCTGGTGACGCCAGCGGTGAGCAGAATGGCGGCCAGACTGCTGAGTGCGAAGGCGCGCACGCCCTGGGTGGATCGTTGCATGACGGAGTCTCCTGTTTTGATCCAGCAAGCGTAGGGCGCACCAACACAGCGGGCATTGACTTGAACGGCCACTTTGTAACCCCCAGGGGTGTTTTCTAGGGAAAGCCCCGACCATTGCAGGCGCGCTGGCGCATGGAAAACCCCCAGACTGCTCCCCCATGCGAATCTCTCCCATCAACCTGAAGATCCTGGCCTACACGCTTGACTTGGAAGGATTCAAGGCCAGCGCGGTGCTGAGGCGGTGTGGCATCGAGTCGTTCGATGACCTGCAGGAAGATGGCGAATGGGTGTCGGCGGATCTGTTCGACCGCATGATGGCCGCCACCATTGAGGAGACGGGCGATTCGGCCTTTGGCCTGGTGGCGGGCAAGAGTCTCGCCCTGATGCGCTACGGCGCCATCACACCGTTGGTGCTGCCCACACCCAGCCTGCGCCACATGCTCAACGACATTAAGCGCTTTGCACTGCTGGTGCTGGAGCGCTCCGAGGTTGAACTGGCGGAGACCGCGACCACCGCCCGCCTGGTGGTGCAGCCGGTGGTTCAAGGTGGTTTGAGCGGCCACTTCCGCATGGCCCAGGTGGCAACCAGTTCGGTGCAGATGCTGCGTTTCGTGGGTGCGAGCAACGCCGACATCCTCGAGGTTTCTTTTCCACATGCGCCGCCAGCAGAGCATGAACAACGCTATGTGGCCACCTTTGGGCAGCGCCTCAGCTTTGGGCAAAAGGAGTGCTCGATCACCTTCAACCGGGCGCTGCTGGACGTCAAGCTGCCCAGCCACGACCCCGTCGCCTATGTGGCGGCCAGAACGCGGGCGGACTCGCTGCTGGCCGCGATGAAGGCGGGCTCGGACATGGCGGACACCGTGCGCGCGTGGCTGCTGAGCGCGTTTCCACGGCTGCCCAGCGTGACTGAAACGGCAGCGCATCTGGGCATGAGTGAGCGCAGCTTTCGCAGACACCTGGGCATGCTGGACATGACGCATGCCGGGCTGGCCCAGGAGTGCCAGCGCCTGACGGCAGAGCGGCTGCTGGCCGAGGGCAAGCTGCCGCTCAAGCAGATCGCCGAGGCGCTGGGGTTTTCATCGGTGCACAGCTTTCACCGTGCCTTCAGAAGGTGGTCGGGCCTGACGCCGTCGGACTGGCGGGAAGGTCGGGGCGGCAAGGCCCAGCCCTAGGGAAAGGCTCACGCCTTTTTGATGAACTCGGACTTCAACTGCATCGAGCCGAAGGCAAGCCGGCACGCCAATTGCCCTCCAACCTGGCTTGATCGGCGACGCGCCGTCATCAACCCCTGAAGGAGCCCCGCCCCATGGAAGACCTCGACACCCTGGTCCTGCGCACCGTGCTGCGCTGGCAGACCGATGGCCTGCCGGTGGTGCTGGTCACCGTGGCGCGCACCTGGGGATCTTCACCACGGCCGCCAGGCTCGCTCATGGCCCTCAATGGCCGGGGCGAGGTCGTGGGCTCGGTCTCGGGTGGCTGCATTGAAGACGACCTGATCCACCGCCTCCGCGAAGGGGGTGTGGCAGCGGCCTGCGCCACCGACGCACCCGCCGTGCTGCGCTATGGCATCTCGGCCGACGAGGCGCACCGCTTCGGCCTGCCCTGCGGCGGCACGGTCGAGCTGGTGCTGGAAGCGGCGGCCCCACACAGCCGCCTGCCTGAACTGCTGCAAGCCTGCCAGCAACGGCGCAGCACCGAGCGGGTGCTGGACCTGCGCACAGGCCACGTCACCTTGCACGAAGTTGAACGAGGCGGTCGGCACGATGGCGTGCCATTGCTCACCGGCACCCAACTCATCACCTGCCTGGGCCCTCAGAACCGCCTGATCGTGATCGGCGCAGGCGACCTGTCGCGCTTTCTTTGCCAGATGGCGCTGAGCCTGGGCTTTGAGGTGGTGGTGTGCGACCCGCGCGAAGAGCACCGCGCCAGTTGGGGCCTGGACGGGGTCGAGATCAGCCACGAGATGCCGGACGACCTGATCCTGAGGCTGCGGCCCGATGCCCGCACCGCCGTGGTCGCGCTGACCCATGACCCCAAGCTGGACGACCTGGCCCTGATCGACGCCCTGCAGTCCGAGGCCTTTTACGTGGGCGCCATTGGCTCGCGCCGCAACAGCACGCTGCGCCGCGAACGCCTGCACGAGCATTTCGAGGTGCCCGAGGCCGCGCTGCAGGCCCTGCATGGACCGGCTGGGCTTTACATCGGCAGTAAAACGCCGGCCGAGATCGCGCTGTCGATCATGGCCGAGGTGGTGGCCGTGAAAAACGGCATCCATCGCCGGGTAGCTGCGCCAGTAGCGCTTGGCAAGCTCCTGCATGACCAGGGCCAGGATGAGCCTTGCAGCGCGGCCTTGACAGCCCCCAGCTGCCTGGCCTGACATGAGCCCACCTGCCGTGCCGATGGCGGCCACCATCCTGGCCGCGGGCCTGGGCCGCCGACTGGGCCACCGCCCGAAATCAGCGCTGCAGATGGGCGGCACCAGCTTGCTGGAGCGCCTGATCGGCGCATTGCGTGGCGCAGGTCTTGAGCACGTGAGCGTGGTGATCGGCCCCTACGCCGAGACCTTGCTGCCCATCGCCCATCGCTGCGGCGCGCACACGCTGCAGCATGGCCAGCCCGACACCAGCCTGATCGATTCACAGCGACGGGCCTTGCAAGCCCACAGGGACCAAAGTGATGGCCACGACCTGTTGATCGTGCTGGCCGACTTACCCTGGCTGAACCACAAGCACCTCCATCCCTTGCTGGAGGCTTGGCAACAGCGCGCCGCCCCAATCCATGCGCAGATGCCGATCGTTGATGGCGTGCGCGGACACCCGCTGATCTTGACGTGTCAGGCCGCGCAGCAAGTGCTGGCCACGCCCGCCCACCTGGGCATCCGCGACTGGTTGGCCCGGCACCCCGACTTCGTCCAGCCCATCCCGACCGGGCAACCCGCCCATGTCACCGACCTGGACACCCCCAGCGACCTGGCGGCCCTGCAAGCCCACTGGCATCCTGTGCCCGTGTCCTGGCCTGCGCCTTGGGCAGATCAGTGAGCCCAACACTGCATCGGAGGCGGCATCATCGCGGTGCCTTTGCTGGTGCTGGGCTTTGGCATGGAGCAACCCATCGCGCAAAGGCACAGCCCTGGTGCTGATGGCGCCCAACCTGCTGGTGGGCTGGTGGCGCTACCACCAGCGCCATCCCATGCCATGCCATGGCAGGCCATCGCATCCATTGCCGTGTCGACCGCGCTGACGACCTGGCTGATCGTCCACGTGGCCACGCGGATGGATCCACTCCTGTTGCGGGCCATTTTCAGCGTCTTCATGGTGCTGCTGGCCATCCGCTTGTGGCGCACCGCCCAGCGGCATCCACCGTCAGCCCCGCAGGTTGAGCGCCGCTTGAACCTGCGCGTGCTGCCCTTCGTGGGCATGGTGGGCGGCTGCAGCATGGCGCTGCTCGGCATCGGCGGCGGCCTCATGGCGGGGCCCTTGCTGTCCGGCTGGCTGGGGCAGCGCCAGACCACGGCACAAGGCTTGTCACTGGCCCTGGTCGCGCCCAGTTCGGTGGTGGCCTTGGCCACCTATGCTGGGGCTCATCGCGTCGATTGGGCCTTGGGGGTGCCCATGACCCTGGGGGGCTTGCTGACCGTGTCAGCGGGCGTGGCCCTGGCCCACCGGCTGCCTGAGCGGCCCATGCGCTTGTCGTTCGCGGCCATCCTGATGGCGACGGCCCTGTGGTTGGTCGCGGGCCCGCAACCGATACACTGACCGACCAGGCCAAGCTCGGCCCCCTCGGCGCATCGCCATTGCAAAATGAACCCTGAAGACCTGCAGAAACTGGTCACCATGACCATGCCCTTCGGGAAACACAAAGGGGTGCTCCTGGCCGACCTGCCTGGCAACTACCTCCACTGGTTTGCGCGAGAGGGCTTTCCCAAAGGCGACATGGGCCGACTACTGGCCCTGATGCACGAGATTGACCACAACGGTTTGAACGATCTGCTCAAACCCCTGCGGCGCTGAGCGCACGCGAGAAAAGAACGCCCATGAAAACTTACGACATCGAAATACAGCGCCTGAAATCGGCGAAGCACCACAACGGCCTGATCGAAATCGGCGTTGATGTCTCGGTGCAAGCCCGGCCGGCGCGCGATGAACACACCGGCATGACGTGCCTGTCCTTGCCTGTTGACGACGCGCGCACCTTGCTGATCCTGCTCAAACAGCAGATCACCGAACTGGACAAATTGCTGCCGCGCAGCCGGCGATCGGGGCGCTGCTGAGCGGCTTGCATCGCGGTTTGTCGGACTGAGCCTACGCACCGGGTCGGCCCCCGCTGGCTGCATCCAGGCTCCTCCCTGGACATCATGGTGACTGAACTCACACCTGTCCACGGGAACACCGAGCATGTCCACCAGCACCGCGGTTGCCGCAGCACCACCCCATGTTGAGAATCCGCCCTGGTCCCTGACCGCACCGTTGTTCGTCGTGCTGAATGGCGGATCGGGCCATGTCGAGGCCCAGGAAAGGGTGGCCACCGTCAAGCGCGTCTTCCAGGAGGCCGATCGGACACACGAGTTGCTGGAAGTGAGCGACCCCCAGCATCTGCCGCAAGCCATTTCACGCGCCATTGACCTGGCCAGGTTGCACGACGGCGCCGTGGTCGCGGCCGGGGGCGATGGCACCATCAACGCCGTGGTGCAACAGGTGCTGCCCACGGGCCTGCCACTGGGCATCTTGCCGCAGGGCACCTTCAACTACTTTGGCCGCAACCATGGCATCTCGTCCGACATCGAAGAGGCCACCCGTTCGCTGCTCACGGCCCACCTCAAACGGGTGCAAGTCGGCCTGATCAATGAGCAAGCCTTCATCGTCAACGCCAGCATGGGCCTGTACCCCACGCTGCTGCAGGACCGCGAAGCCTTCAAGCAACGCTTTGGTCGAAGCCGTGTTGTGGCGCTTTTCGCCAGCCTGGCCACCATGCTGCGTGAGCACCGCGACTGGGTCATCAAACTGACGCTGGACGACACCACGCACACCATCGTCACCCCCACCTTGTTCGTGGGCAACAACGCGCTGCAGATGGCGCAGATTGGCATCCCTGAGGCGCCTGCCTTGCAAGAGAGGCAACTCGTGGCCATCGCCGTCAAGCCGGTGGGAAAACTGGCCATGCTGGGCTTGCTGTTGCGCGGCGCCTTGGGGCAGTTGGGCGATGCCGACAAGGTGTCCAGCTTCGCGTTCACCAGTTTGACCGTGTCACCCCGCCGCCCGCACCGGCCCAAGCGGATGAAGGTGGCCACCGATGGCGAGGTGATCTGGATGGACACGCCCCTGCACTTTCGGCCATCGCCTCGGCCCTTGTGGTTGCTGGTGCCCCAGTGAGTGTTTTGCTGCAGATCTCTGATCCGCATTTCGGGACTGAGCAGCCGCCCGTGATGGCCGCCTTGCTGAGGCTGGCCCAGGCGCAGCAGCCAGACATCGTCGTCTGGTCTGGCGACATCACGCAACGGGCGCGGCGTTCGCAGTTTGCCGCGGCACGCCGTTTTGCCGATGAGATCAAGGCGCCTCATCGCCTGGCCATTCCTGGCAACCACGACATCCCCCTGTTCAACGTGGCCGCCAGGTTGTTGGCGCCTTACGCCAATTTCCGCCGGTCCTTCGGCCCTGAGCTTGAGCCTGTCATTTCAAACCCGCAGTGGCTGGTGATCGGGGTCAACACCACGCGGCCTTGGCACCACAAGGATGGCGAAGTGTCGGCCGCTCAAATCGACCGCGTGGCCGCCAGGCTGAACGAAGCACAGCCTGGCCAAATCAAAGTGGTGGTCGTTCATCAACCCGTGTGCGTGACGCTGGACAAGGATCGCAAAAACCTGCTGAGGGGGCACGAAGCAGCCTTGGCGCAATGGGGTCAGGCCGGTGTCGATCTGATCCTGGGTGGCCACATCCATCTGCCTTATGTGGTCCCGCTGAAAGCCCTGCGCGGCGGCGCCGAGCATCCGTTCTGGGTGGTGCAAGCCGGCACGGCATTGTCGTCCAGGGTGCGGGGCAACACGGCCAATTCAGTCAACCTGATCAGACACCCCGCCTTGCCCGGGCAGCCTTTGTCCATCGAACGCTGGGACTTCAAGGCTGAGCAATCAGCCTTTGCGCCGGTCAGCTGATGCCCACCAAGGTATCACTGATCTTGCTGCAAACGCCCCAGCAAGTCTGCCGTGGGATGGCCATCCGCTGGCAATGCCATGCTGCGTTGAAAAGCGCGCAAGGCTTTGCGCGTGGCTGGCCCCATCTGGCCATCGGGTTTGCCGCTGTCAAAGCCACGTCGATTCAAGCCCGTTTGCAAGGCCAGCATCTCACCCCGACTCAAGGCGCGCAAATCCAAAGGCCAGGCAGCCTGAACGCCCGGACCACCACCGATGCGTTGAGCCAGCAAACACACCGTGAGCGCGTAGCTCGTTGAGTTGTTGTAGCGCAGGATGGCGCGGTAGTTGCGCCCCACGATGAAGGCCGGCCCACGCGCGCCCGCAGGCAGCAGGATTGTGGCGTCGGCCAACATTGGCCAAGGCGCATCGCCCAGGGCCCGCACGCCTTCTGCGGCCCATTGCGCCGAGGTTTGCTGCACCGCCGGGTCGGCACGGGCCGGATCGAAACCCGCAGGCAGCTGCACCTCCAGGCCCCAAGGCTCATCGGCCCGCCAGCCCGATTTGGCCAGGTAGTTGGCGGTGGACGCCAGCACATCGGTCATGCTGCCCCAGATGTCTCGGCGACCGTCGCCATCGGCATCCACGGCATAGGCCAGGTAGGACGAAGGCATGAACTGCGTCTGGCCCATGGCCCCGGCCCATGACCCGATCATGCGGCTGCGCTCAATGTCACCGTGCTGAAGGATCTTCAACGCCGCCAGCAACTCGCCGCGCGCCCAGGCTTCACGCCGACCTTCGAAGCCCAGCGTGGCCAAGGCGTCAATGACGGACACATCACCATAGTTGCCACCGTAGTTGCTTTCAATGCCCCACACCGCCATCAGGGTGGGGCCGGGCACGCCATACCGCGTGCTGGACGCATCGGCCTCCCGGCGAAGCTCCACCAGCTTTTGCTGGCCCGTGGCCACGCGCTGCGGCGTGATGACGCCGTCCACGTAATCCCACAAGGTGCGCGTGAACTCGGGCTGAGCGCGGTCCGCCTCCACGGCGCGATGGCGCAGTTGCACGCCATCCAGGGCCGTGTGCAAGGTGGCCTCGTCGATGCCGGCGGCGCGGGCCGTTTCACGGAAGTTCGCCACCCACTGCGCGAAGCGCTGTTCGGTGGGCACCTCGACGTCGCTGGGGGCTTGGGTTGGTGCCTGGGTGGCGGGGCCTGAGGCACAGCCTGACAAGACCGCCACCGCCAGCAGGGCAGACCGGATGTGAAGGGAACGAAAAGACATGAGAACTCCACTTGACCTTGCTGTGAGCAGCACAAAACGCCGGCATCAAGCAGTGCGGCGACATCACCATGCACTGCTTTTCCACCGCGACTCACCCGCCGCACAGTTTCAAAAATTGAGCGTTACTTCCAAGTAAGGTTCAATTTCTTATGCGTAGCTGCACAGTCTCGCAGATAGTCGGCCCTGCAAAATTCATCAGCCGCCCGAGAGTGACAACGACATGAACGTCGGGGACACGTCTGCCGTGGTCGTGGCAGGCAAGGCAGACCGGCTTGGTCGCGCAGACACGGCCCATAGGCACCGGGCGACAAAGGTGCCCAAGATCGACAAGGCGTCAAAAAGCCCTCTCAGGCCCAGCCGGGTGATCGCCTCAACACCAGTGTTCATGCGGGTTGTAGAGATTTTGCAGGGCCGACTACCCATGCGCAGGCCATTGCCTTCAGCGCGTTCCCGGTGTGCACCACTGCTGTTCGCACGGCACGCCATCGTGATTGCCATCCATGGCTGCGCCTGGGCAGTGATTGATGAACCACGTCGCCTCTTGGCAAGAAGTCACCTGCGAACAGTGGGTTCGACCGTCGCAGCGAAATGCGCTGGCAGCGGCCTCCTTGCCCACCAGCGGCATGGGCTGGCTTGGCGCGGGCGCCGCGACAGGTGGCATGCGCTCAAGCTCTGCGCGGTGCGAGTAGCCCTTGTACTGCTTGACGCCATACGCGCCCAGCGCCATCAACAGCACCATGGCGATGGCCTTGCCTGCCAGACCTTGGCTGGGGGCGCCAGGACGAATGGCCCGCGTGGGCGGCAGCTTCTGGATGCCAACGGCCTGTCGAACCACCCGCACGGCTTGTGATTTCCCGCCGTTGCCCGCCTCTACCTGGTAGGAGAGCGCCTCCCCAGCGGTGGGCCGCGAACCATCGTGGGGGAAGGCACTGATGTGGACGAACAATTCGCGGCCGCCTTGGCTGGGTGCGATGAAGCCAAAGCCCTTGTCGTCATGCCAAGTGCGAAGAATCCCTGCATGCTGGATTGCCAAGTTCACTGCTCCATCGCTGGGTTAGTCCTCCAGGGACAGCATGTTCAAGTCCCCCTGGTTGTAAGTCACCCTTTTGCCTTGAACGATCTTGTACCGCTTCGAACCGGACTTGATCGAACCATTGTGGTGGACGAGCTCGAACGGTTTCAACAGGGGAATGGTGTGCGAGGTGCCGCGGTATCCCCTGACAAAGCCGATGTCCATCTTCATCGCATGAGCTTTTTCCACGAACCTTTCCAGGAAGTCAGCTCGGCCGACATCGCAACTCTTGAAGATGATGCAACCTGCCTTCGTGAGCCCCCATCGAGAAAGGGCGACCGCCAGATCGTGCACCTCTTTTTCGGCAACCGTCGTCTTGGACCCGTGGGCCACGATCAGCACGGTGTCCTCCAGCGTGACGCCTTCGAGCACTCCCGTTTTCAACGTCGTCCAATTCGAATCCGCCTTGCTCGAAGGGTTGGTGGTATCGGGCGCCACGAACTTGAATTCTTTGGCGAGGCTGTAATATTTTCGATACGTGGTCGCCGACTCGTTGATGGTTGAGTCTGGGCTGAGCTTCAGCAAGTAGGTATTGGGCATGATTGACACCGTGGTTTTTTAAAAAGCGCCGATGGACAAGCAGTTAGGGCGCTGCGCGAATGCACGTTGAAGTGGTGGCAGTGGTCATGGCCTCATTTGCATTTCTGCTCTGCCATTTCCATGGATTCTATTTCGACACCGTTGCAAATTGGTTTGGGCAGGGCACAAGCAAAGTACTCTTTTCCAAGGCGACGAACTTCGTGGTTGATGCTCAGTTGGGTGGCGTAGTTTTGCCCTAGTTTGCGTTCGCAAGCTGTATGCCGTTCAAGAACTCTGGCCCGGCATTGCGCGGCCGTGTGCTTGGTAAGCGCAACATCGTCGGCATTGGATCTGCCGCAGAAATCAACGGCCTTCTGCTGCCAAAGAGAAAAAGCGATTTCTCTGGGTATGGGGTGCTGATCTACCGTAGATAGGCTGTAGCCCTGTAGCTTGTCCGAGGCTTTGTGTTTGGTCCATTCTTGATAGCCAAAGTAGCCAACAACCAAGAGCGCGACAAGGTAGATGAACGACTTGATGATGAACTCCCGTTTGTAATATTTGAAGGCCTTGCAGGCTGCTGAAATACCTACCGATCAAGTCCACGCCCCAGGGGCGTGATGCGTTATCAGCGTAGCACCTCAACGACCTGAAGCAACACCCCCTATGCGCGGCGCCGACAACCCGTGATGGAGCGCATTGAACTTTGCATGAACCGCCCACTGCGGACCCGCATGGTGGGTGGTGTGTGGGCTGGGGCGCGAAGTCAGCGTACAGCAGGTTCACTCCGACTGCGTTAG
>NZ_JACMNS010000157.1 GCF_014378415.1 Aquabacterium sp. | reverse complement strand
TGGTTCGCCTTGGCTCAGATGACGGCGTTGCCGCGCGCGGTCATGCGCTCGCGGCGTTTCAGGCTGCGAAGAAGCAAGGCAATCACTGCCGCCAGCGCAGTCAGGGCCAGGATCACTGGCCACCAGACCGGCTGGTTCCACTGGGTTTGCCGCTGCTGGCGCTCGGCCACGTCCAGGCGCAAATAGCGGCCATGGTCACGCACCATCAACGAAGGCTTGGAGTTGTAGACCCAATGCTGGACCGCGGCCGAGGCATGCGGAAAATAGCCGAAGCTCCAGGGCGCATCCTCTTGCGCGATTTTGACCATCTGGTCGATGACCGCCTGCTTCTCGGGGCCATCCGCCATCAGCTTGAGCTTGACGAAAAGCCGGTCGTAGGCCGGGTTGTCGTAGTTGGCGTAGCTCTCACCGTCTGATCGCGTCTTGCCATTGGGGCCGTAGAGCAAAAACAAGAAGTTTTCCGCATCGGGGTAGTCGGCCACCCAGCCTTGCCAGAACACCTGGTGCTTGCCTTTGCGCACCTTGTCCTGGAACTGGTTGTTGTCGGTGGCGCGCACTTCCAGCTGGATGTCGACCTTGGCGAACTGGCGCACCACCCAGTCGATCTCAACCTTGCGCTCTGGCGTGGGCAGCACATAGAAGTCGTAGTTGAGCACCAGTGGCCGGCCGGTCTTCAGGTCGCGGCCATCGGGGTAGCCGGCCGCCACCATCAGCTTCTTGGCCTCTTCAATGGAGCGCCTCACCGGCTGCCCATCCACGATGCGATGCGTGACGAGGTTGACCCCGGCCAGCGTCCCTTCGCGCGAACCAAAAATGGCTTTGGGCAAAGGGCCCATGGCCGAGATGCCCGCCTTGCTGGGAAAGATCTTGGAGTACTCGTCCCAATCGATGGCGATGGAGATGGCCTGGCGTAATTGGCGATGGCGGCTTTGTTGCTCGGGGGTGCTGCCTTGGCCGACGACCGGATCCAGCATGTTGAAGCCGATCTCGTAACTGTCGACGCCACTGAGGCGGTCCAGGCGAAAACCTTTGGCGTCGTACTCGCGGCGGATGTCCTCGGAATCCTGCTTGGCCACCAGGTAGTCCATGCCGGTGTCGGTGCGCTCAAACACCTCAATGTCGTAATAGCCCTGGCGGAACTTGGCCCGTTGAGGCACCGCCTCGCGCTCCACGGTCGATACCAGGGTGTCGATGAAGGGCGTTTTTTTGCCGCAATCGTCCAGCAAGCCGGCTTGCTTGTCGCCGGGCGCGCCTTCGCAAGGGTAAGGCTCGCCCCGATAGTTGGGGTTGCGCTTGAGCACATGCCGGCGGTCCTTGATGAACTCGACCATCATGTAAGGCCCCGTGCCCACCGGCCAGGTGTCCAGGCTCAAGCCCACGGTGGCCATGCCGGGCTGGGCGTAAAAAGCATCGGCCTCCCAGGGAATGGGCGCCGTGAAGGTCATGGCCATCCAGTAGTTCCACTGCGGGTACTTGCCCTTGAGGCGGATGCGCAGCAGGTGCTTTTCAGGCGCGGTGGCGCCGGCCAGCGGCCATTGCCTGAAATCCAGAAACGGTTTGTCCAGACTGGCGGGATCCAGGTGCGCCCGCAGCTTGGCGTCCTCTTGCTTGACCAAAGCCCGGTAGCCTTTCAGCCCGATCACGTGCTCGGAAAAGATGCCGAAGATGGGCGTGGTGATGCGCGTGGTGGCGTGCCGCTTGAGCGCGTAGACATAGTCTTCGGCCACCAGTTCGCGCGTGCCCTGATGCTGGAACTGCAGGGGCGAGACCCGCCCACCCAACTCGCCCGGCTTCATCGCGTGGTAGCGATGGCGCCCCTGCACATCGCGCGCAAAACAAGGGTGAGGCTGGAACAAAATGTTTGGCTTGAGGCGGATGTCGTAGACGCTCTCGGCGATTTGATCGCCTGGTGCATCGCCTGGCAAATCCCGGCCATTCTTGTCCAGGTAACGGGGTTGGGACACCGACTCGGCCGCCTTGCCAATCAACTCGTAAGGCCGCTTCAGGTAGTGATAACCATAGAGCGGCTCGTAGATCTGGTAGGTGTAGGGCGTGTCGGCTGCCCAGTACGAGGCGGTGGGGTCCAGGTGCCGCGGCGAGCTTTCCTTGACCGCCGAGTAGAGGGTGTTCTCCGCCGCCGCGCCAGACTCCCAGGGGCTGTTGTTGCAGCCTGCCAGGCAGAGCACTGCCAGCATGCAGGCCCCAGCAAAGACCCCGAGCAGACCGCCCCTCAAGGCATCACCACATCATGAACACATCGCGGCCCTGCGCCACCATCTGGGCCTTGCGCCCAATGGGCAAGCACAGCTTGGTGGGCACATGGCCAAACGGCAGGCCTGTCAGGATGGGCGTTTTGGTGATGGTGCGCAAGTAGGCCACCATGGCCTTGAGGTTGTAGCCCCGGTCCAGCGGCGACTTGCGGAAGTTGGTGAAATCACCCAGGATAATGGCCTTTTGCTTGTCCAGGATGCCCGCCTGGTGCAGTTGCAGCAAGGCCCGCTCGACGCGGTAGGGATGCTCGTTGACATCTTCCAGGAAGAGCAAGCCATCTTTGACCTTGGGAAAATGTGGCGTGCCCAGCATGGCCTGGACCATGGACAGGTTGCCGCCCCACAAACGGCCGCTCACGTCCAGGCCGTCAAAGCCCGCCTCGGTTCTGAAGCCCACGCCTTCGAGCAGGCCCGTCACCGCCTCGACAAAGCATTCCTGGGTGACGTCGTCGCCCCCGTCAGGCAGTTCGTCGTCGCCAAAATCACCGCAGGCCATGGGGCCAGCCCAGAAGCCAGCCGATACGTGGGGGGGCACCTTCATGGGGCCGGCGGCACCATGGGCCAAGGCGGCGAGCTGCAGCGCTGTCATGTCGCTGTGCCCCACCCACGCGGTTCCTTGCTCCACGCTTTGGGCGATCAAGGGCCAGTCGATGCGGTCAAGCACGCGGCTCAGGCCGTAGCCTCCCCGGGTGGCCAAGGCCACACAGGGGGCGGTGGTGGCAATGCGGTGCAGGGCCTGCAAGCGGGTCTCGTCATCACCGGCAAAACGCTGGTGCTTGGCCAATGCAGACTCGTCAATTTGCACGTCGAACCCCAGGGCCTTGAGGCGCTTGGCCGCACGGCGGACGGGGGCTGCCTTGGCCACCACGCCGGCCGGGCTGAACAAGATCAGCGAATGCGGATGATCATGACCGTGGTGGTGATCATGCGAATGGGAGTGGTCATGCAAATGGTGCGAATGCGACACGCGGGCCTCACGGAGTCAACGCTGAAAGCCGAGAGTCTACGGGACGGCCACCACCTCACATCGGATGCTCGCCTGCGGTGGACAAAGCGTCCGTGCGCCGAAAGGGCATGAGCCAAGGCGCACCGGGTTCGGTCAGCGCGATGATGCTGATGATCGGCGGCTCGGACGTCACCGCGCCGAAGATGGTTGAAAACGCCACGTCCACAGCATCACGCCCCGTGCCAATGCGCACAAAGCCCATGGGAATGGCGGTGCCAGACGGGTCAAAAATGTACCAACGCCCACCCACGAACACCTCTACATAGGCGTGGAAATCGGTGGGGCCCAGGGCTGGGTCGGCACCGTAGTCAATGCCGGTGGCAAAACGGGCCGGCAGGTTGACGGCCCGACACAAGGCGATCATCAAATGCGCGAAATCGCGGCACACGCCCACATGCTGTCCCAGGGTGTCCAGCGCCGAGGTGCTGGAGTTGGAGCTCATCGACGTGAACTTGGTGTTCGCCTGCACCCAATCGTGGATGGCCTGGGCGCGCACATAACCTTGCCGCAGGTGCCCGAACTCGCGGGTTGCCAACATCGTCATCTGGTCTGACTGGCAATATCTGCTGGGGTAGATGTAAGGCAACACCGCCATCGGCAATTGCGAAATGGGCGCTTCGCCCAGGCTGGCCGGGGGCGAAAACACCTGAGCGATGTCCACGGTGGCTTCGTAACGCACCATCATCGGCCCCTGGCTGGCCCGCAAACGCATGAAACGGTTGCCCAAGTGGTCGGTCACATGGTGCAAGGGCAGGGGTTGACTGACGTAAAGGGTTTCCTGCACCACCGTCTGATTGAGGGTGTGGGCCGCGTGCAGATTAAAGATGAAATCTGCCGTGGAGTCCTTGATCACGTAGTTCAAGGAGATGGAAAACTTCAGCCTAACCATGGCCACCTGCTTTCCATTGAGTCGTTGTCACAGGGAAATCCCGTGATACATCATAGTACCCGCAAGCATGACGCATGCCATGCGAGGACATGGTCAGCTGGGAACCACAATCCGCCGACGCGGTTTGACCACGACCACAACCGCAGCGCGCTCGGCTGCCGTGGGCCCTTGAACCACAGGCACTCTGGGGTGGCGAACCACCGCCGAGCGCAATTTGGACTCAACGCGGCTGCTGTTCAGGGTTTGGCGGACGTCGCCATTGACCAGCAGGTAGGCACCCGCATGGTCTTTCGCCAAGGCGCCGATTTCCATGCCACGACGAATGGTCCCCATGAACGTGAGGTCTTCGCGAGGCATGGCAAATTGCCGCCAACCATCACCAAGGGTGATCTGGGTGTCGTTGCCGGAGCGCTTCTTGGGTTTTGGGTTCATGCTGCTACTTCTAGCCAGGGCTGTATTGTGACCATTTATTCAAATGAGCTGTCAATCAAGGTTTAGAAGCGCCCGTGCAATGGGCGAAATACTAGGCACTTTAATTGCCAATGTGAGCAATCAGCATGCCCAAGCTGGGCAGTGCAGCCTGACGCGGCCACTGGGCATCTGTGTTCGGAACACGCGCTGTCAATGGTAATTTCTTCTGCAAAAAGCGCCAAGAGCATGGGCGCTGAAGTTGGATCGAAATGAGGTCACAAAGTGAACACAGGTCAAAGCGGCTACGTCCCGAGCGCATCGGTAGCGGGCGAGGAAGATCCGGGCGCCTCGCTGGGCCTGGTGTCCGCGCAATTTGGCGTTGATTTCATGGCGCTCCC
>NZ_JACMNS010000156.1 GCF_014378415.1 Aquabacterium sp. | reverse complement strand
TTCAGGCAGCGTTCACGTCGGCGGCCACCTTTGCCGTCGGCGCGGCTTTGCCACTGCTCACAGCCTGGCTGGCACCACCGGCCCAGCTGGCACCCTGGGTGGCCGGCACATCGTTGATTTGCCTGACCGGGCTGGGCGCCTTGGCCGCCAAGGCCGGCGGTGCGCAGGTGTTCAAGGCTGCTGGGCGCGTGGCATTTTGGGGTGCCCTGGCCATGGGCCTGACCGCCGGGGTGGGTAAACTTTTTGGCGCCGTTTATGCTTGACACCATGATCACCGTACACCACCTGGAAACCTCCCGTTCGCAGCGCGTGCTGTGGTTGCTTGAAGAGCTGGGCCTGCCCTATGAGCTCAAAATCTACAAGCGCAATCCGGTCACCCGGCTGGCCCCGCCCGAGCTGAAAGCCGTTCACCCGCTGGGCAAGTCGCCCGTCATCACCGATAAAGGCCCGGCCATCGCCGAGTCCGCCGTGATCCTGGAATACTTGGTGGATCAATACGGCCTGCAAGCCCAGGGCGACCTGGCCCATTTGCAGCCCGCCAAAGGCACGCCCGAATGCGCCCAGTCGCGCTTCTGGATGCACTACGCCGAAGGCTCGCTGATGCCCTGGCTGGTGATGAAGCTGGTGTTCCTGGCCATCCCCACGCAGCCCATGCCGTTTTTTGTGCGGCCCATTGCCCGCAAGATGTGCGAGCAGGTGCGCAGCAAGCTGGTTGATCCCAACCTGAGCACCGCGTTTGCATTCATCGAGCAGCACCTGGCCACGCACACCTGGTTCGCGGGCGATCACCTCACGCTGGCTGATTTCCAGATGAGCTTCGCGGTCGAGGCCGCGATGTCGCGCGGTGCCGATGCGGCCAAGTACCCCAAGCTGGCGGCTTACAAGGCGCGCATGGTGGCGCGCCCGGCTTATCAGCGTGCCTTGGCCAAGGGTGGCCCGGTGGTGATGGGCTAAGCAGTGCCGGGTTGAACTCAGATCGGCTGGGTGCGTTTTTCCAGCCAAGCCAGGGCCGCACCGCTGACCAGCGGGCGCAGCCGCTTCAGCACCTGCGCGTGGTAGCCGTTCAGCCATTCGACCTCGTCAGTGCGCAGCAGCGACAAATCGATGCAGCGTGTATCGATGGGGCACAAGCTCAGCGTCTCAAAAGCCAGGTACTCGCCATGCTCCGGATCGCCCGGCGCTGTGTTGGTCACGCTGGGCGCCACCGGCACATTGATCACCAGGTTCTCAATGCGGATGCCCCATTGCTTGGGCCGGTACAGGCCAGGCTCGATCGACGTGATCATGCCGGGGTGCATGGCCATGTTGGCTTCAGGCACGGCTTTCGAGATCGATTGTGGGCCTTCGTGCACATTCAAAAAATAGCCCACGCCGTGACCGGTGCCATGGCCAAAATCGATGCCCTCGGCCCAAAGTGGCCCGCGCGCGATCGAATCCAACATGGGTGACAGGGTGCCGCGCGGGTAGCGCGCGCGCGACAAGGCCAGTGTGCCTTTCAGCACCAGGGTGAAGTCGCGCTGCTGCGCCTTGGTGGGCGTGCCAATGGCCCAAACGCGCGTGATGTCGGTGGTACCACCCAGGTACTGCGCGCCCGAGTCGATCAGCAGCAGGCCTTGGGCCGCCAAGCCTTGGGGCGTGCTGAGCACAGCGAAACTGTCGGGCGTGGCGCGGTAGTGGGGCAGGGCGCCATTGGCGTTGAAGCCGGCGATGGTGGGGAAGCTCAGCGACACAAAGCCAGGTTGCTTGGTGCGCTCGGCGGTCAGGCGTTCATCGACGGTCAGCTCGCTGACGTGTTCGCGGCCCAAAGCTGATTCGAACCAGGCGTAGAAGGCGCACATGGCGGCGCCATCGCGCTCCATCGCTTCGCGCACGAAGGCGGCCTCTGCATCGGTCTTGCGTGATTTGGCCAAGGTGGTCGGGTTGATCGATTCGATCACGGCCACACCCGCTGGCACCGCTTCGCGCAGGCCCCAGGTGATGCGCTTGGGGTCGATCAGCAAACGGGCGTGCAAGGGCAGGGCTCGCAAGGCGGGCAGGGCCTGTTCGTAAGGCTGGCACTGCACGCCATCGGCGGCCAGTCGCGCCTGGATGTCGGCCGAGAGCTTGCCGGGCGCCACGAACAAGGTGGCGCTGTCCAGCGAGATCAATGCATGGCCCACGAACACCGGGTTGTAGTCGACATCGGCGCCGCGCAGGTTCAGCACCCAGGCCAAGTCGTCCAGCGTGGCGATCCAGTGGTGGGTGGCACCTTTGCTGATCAAAGCCTGACGCAAGGCGGCCAGCTTGTCGGCACGAGGGGTCGACGCGTGCGGCAGCTTGTGTTCATACACTGGGACCAAAGGCGCTGCAGGACGGTTGGGCCAGATCGCGTCCACCGGGTCGTGCGAGGTGACCAGTGTCCAGTTTTCCGCCGCCAACGCATTGCTCAAAGATTGGGTCATGGCCAGCGCCAGCACAGCGCCATCCACGGCCAATTGGGCTTGCGGCGTCATCACGTTCAGGGCCTTTAGCCAGGCCACATGGGCCGACACGGCCGCGCCTTCCAGCTTGAACAGGGCAATGCCACTGCCAGCCAGCTCGGCTTCGGCCTGCGCCCAGTAGCGGCTGTCGGTGAACACGGCGGCTTGGCTGTCGGCCACGATCAGGGTGCCTGACGAGCCGGTGAATCCGCTCAGCCATTCGCGTGTCTGCCAGCGCTCGGGCAGGTATTCCGACAAATGCGGGTCGCTGCTGGGCACCAGGCAGGCTTGCCAGCCTTGCTGGTTCATGTGTTGGCGCAAGGCCGCCAGGCGC